>JAILDS010000294.1 GCA_024689165.1 Clostridia bacterium | reverse complement strand
GAGCTCGATGTGGTGCTGATCTTATCATCCGGGATATTTGTTTTCGAAAGCAAGAACTACAGCGGCTGGATATTCGGGAACGACAAACAAAAGACATGGACGCAGACTCTCCCCACGGGAAGGAAGAATTCGCACAAAGAGCATTTCTACAACCCGGTCTGGCAGAACAGGACCCATGTTAACGTTCTGAAGGCTTACCTTCAAACCGAGCTGCCGATCTATTCCGTAATAGTATTCTCCGATCGCTGCATGTTCAAAAATCTGACCGTTTCCGACCCCGATATTAGGGTCATCCACAGGAAAGACATCCGCGACGCGGTAGCCGAATTATCGAAAAAAACAGACGGAACCATCAGCAATACCGATATCTCCGATCTCTACAACAAACTGTTCCTCCTGACGCAGGTCAACGAGGCTGAAAAATTGCTTCATATCCGGCAGATAAACGAGCTGCTTGCGCCGAAAAACTACACCTCGGGAACAGCGTCCGACTCTCTTGCTGCTCCTGAAGAGACAGCCGCCGGGAACAGCATACAAAAATGCCCGCTTTGCGGAAGCGATCTGATATTGAGAACAGGAAAGCGAGGCGCATACGCAGGGCGGCAATTCTACGGCTGCTCCAGTTACCCGAGATGCAGATATATCAGAAACGTCGGCTCGTCCGGATCTGGATCTGAGTAATCAAACGATTTAAATAACCATTGAGCGGCACGAGTCCGGAAAACCGAGTGCCTGTACGGAACGGCTTTACGCGCCGTTCTTTTTTTGACAGCGCAGTCGTCCCGGGAACAGATATAATATACATATATAGTTATTTGTCAAATATTACTGCTTTTTTCGATATGTGACGAAGTTCTCCGATCATGTTGAATTCCATCCGGATCGCTGATATAATAAAAGTGTGTTTCCGAAAACAGGCGGGCCGAAGCTCCTGCGCGGATACGGCGCGTCATAAACCGGCGGAACAGCGCCGGACACATCGGGAGGATCGTTTTGAAAACGACGGAACTAATCAGCTCGAGAAGGAGCGTGCGCACCTTCAGCGGTGAGCCTCTGCGCGAAGAGGACGCGAAAAGGATAACGGACTTTGCCGGGACGGCGGAAAACCCGTACCGGCTGCCGATAACGTGGCTGCTGCTCGACGCGAAAGAGAAGGGGCTGTCGAGCCCGGTCATATCGGGCGAGAGCGCGTATATCGCCGGCAGGATGAAACGCGAGGAACACGCCGAAGAGGCGTTCGGGTACTCGTTCGAGAAGATCGTCCTTTTCGCACAGTCCCTCGGCGTGGGCACCACGTGGATCGCCGGGACGATGGACCGCTCCGCCTTCGAAAAAGCGGCGGGGCTCTCCGAGGGCGAGGTCATGCCCTGCGTCAGTCCTCTCGGCTACCCCGCGAAAAAGATGTCCCTTCGCGAAACGCTGATGCGAAAGGGCGTCAGGGCGGACAGCCGACTTGATTTCACGGAGCTGTTTTTCAACGGCTCCTTCGACCGCCCGCTGACGCCCGGAAAAGCGGGCGGTCTGCAGCCCGTTCTTGAAGCGGTCAGGCTGGCGCCGTCGGCGGTCAACAAACAGCCGTGGCGGATAGTCGTGCTCGGAAACAGGGCCCATTTTTATAAAAAAACCGGTAAGGCGGACGCCTCGGGCGAGTGGGACATCCAGAGGATAGATATGGGCATCGCCCTCTGCCACTTTGAGCTCGCCGCGCTCGAGAGCGGCTATTCCGTTGATTTTTCCGTCGACGACCCGGGGCTCGCCCCGGACGGCGGCGTGCGGTATATCGCGACGTTCGCGTTCAACAAAGACCGGTCGTGACGGGCCGGCATGAAAAAAACAATCAAGGAGAATGAAATGGCGCGTTTGGTTTCGGCGGTTATGACTCTTATCATGTTCCTTTTTCCGACGCTCAACGTCTCGAAGATCGAGGTCGACAAGTCCTCCTGGAACACCGACTACGAATTCGTTTACTGCCACGGTCTGAGCGGCTGGGGCAGCTACGACGTGCAGAACAGGTTCCTGCCATACTGGGGCATGTTCGGCGGCGACATGACGAAAAATCTCAACAGGCTCGGCTACAAGTGCCGCGCAGCCTCCGTCGACCCCGACGGAAGCGCGTGGGACAGGGCCTGTGAGCTCTACGCTCAGCTCGCCGGTACGAGGGTCGATTACGGCAGGGCGCACAGCGAAAAATACGGCCACGACAGGTACGGTAAGGACTTTTCGAAGAAGCCCCTCGTCAAAGCCTGGAGCAGCGAAGACAAGCTCAACCTTCTCGGGCACTCCTTCGGCGGCGCTACAATCCGCCTGCTCGCCGCGCTGATGGCGGAGGGCGACGCCGCAGAGCTCGCCGCGACCCCCGCCGACGAGATCTCGCCGCTGTTCACGGGCGGCAAGGCCGACTGGATATACAGCATAACGACCCTCGCCGCACCGACGAACGGCACGACGGCGTACGGCTTCGGCGACCCAGAGCTGCTTGAAAACAAGGACTCCGCCGCCTACGACATGCACATCGACTGCGCTCTCGCCCTCAACGCACGCATACCGACCGTGGGGTGTACGTATTATTTCGCGATCCCCTGCTCCGCGACCGTACAGAAAGAGGACGGCACTTGGGTCTTTGACGAAAGCGTCAACGTCGAGACACCAGTAAGGTCTGCCGGCGAACGGATGATGGCACTTACCGGAATAACGCCGGGCGGCTTCGTCGTCGATGAGAGCTGGCTCGAAAACGACGGCATGGTCAACACGATCTCCGCCGGGGCGCCCTTCGGCGAGCCCTCCGTGCCGCTCGACAGAGAAAACGTCGTGCCGGGGGTCTGGAACGTCGCCGAAACTTACAGGGGCGACCACATGGCGTTCTGCGGCGACCTGCTGCACCCGAACAACATAAGGCCGTTTTTCGCGGACTGGATGAACATGATAAACGGGCTCTGAGCCCCCGCGCGAAAACCGGAACGCGCGCATACTATCCCGTGGGCGGGGCTGACGAAAAAAACAGGGTGACAATCCCGAACCGGCGTGATATAATGCTCCCGTGTGTTCCGGGAACGGAAAAAACCGAATAAAGGAGCGTTGTCATGAAGCTGTTCTTTTACCGTCTGTCTGTGACTTTCGTGATGATCCTCTACGCGTTCATCGGCATTTTCAACGGCGTACCCGGCGCGGGCTCGGCCTACGGCGCGAAGGAGCCTGCGAACGTCCTGCTCAACGCTGCGGTCGTCAGCGACCTGCACACGGACGGAAATATCGTCAGAGACCGCAATATCGTTCTTGCCAAGCTGTTCTCCGGGATCGGAAAGAGCGAAACGAAACTCGACGCGGTCGTCATGCCGGGCGACATAACGAACAGCGCGGCAGAATCGGAGTACAGATGTCTTGCCGCTATCCTCAAGAAGTACAACAAGGCCGAAAATATCATCCCGGCTCTCGGCAACCACGACATACGCGGCGACATGAGCGTCGACGACTACGAGCAGAACATGCAGAACTACTATGACTTCTGCTCCGCGCTCGGACTGGAGATAGACAAGCCCTACCACTCCGTTTCGGTCAACGGCTACTGTTTCATCGTCCTCGGTGCGGAGGACGAGATCAAGGACCGCACCTGGTTCTCCGACGCGCAGCTCCAATGGCTCGACTCCGAGCTGGCGAAGGCCGCCGAAAGCGGCAAGCCGGCATTCATCATCAACCATCAGGTCATCGACCACACCAACGACGTGGACGCGCTGTGGTATTACGACGGCTCCATCGGCGAGCAGTCGGACGCCGTCCGCGACACGATACTCTCCTATTCGGACAACGGCCTGCCGGTGATCTTCATCAGCGGCCATCTTCACGCGGATTTCTCGGACAGCTCCTTTGAAAAATACGGCGGGGGCCTCTACTGCCTGAACCTGCCGTCCGCCCAGTTCAACGAGGAGTTCGGGCAGGGCTGCATGATCGAAGCCTACGCCGACCGCGTCGAGATACGGGCGCGCAATTTCATCACCGGCGAGTGGATGCCCTTCGAATACACCGTGCCCCTCGGGTGATACGCCGCGACCCCGCCGCTTTTTACGCGCGGCGGGGAACTCCCACGGAAAAAAGCATCGGCAACGGAGTAATAAGACCATGATCAGAGTCGAAAACAGAACCTTTGACGAAGAGCGCGCGCTGTACAACCTGACGGACGCGCTTGTGAAGGACTGCGTCTTCGCAGGGCCTGCGGACGGGGAATCCGTCCTCAAGGAGACCCGCGACGTCACGGTCGATTCCTGCGTCTTCTCCCTGCGCTACCCGCTCTGGCACGCGAAAGGGTATGAGCTCAGGAACTCCCGGCTCGACGAAAAAACAAGGGCCCCGCTGTGGTATTCCTTCAACGGCATCATCGACGGGACGAAGATCAACGGCGTCAAGGCGCTGAGGGAGTGCGGCGGCACCGTCATAACGAACTGCGATATCGAATCGCCGGAATTCGGCTGGAAGACCGACCGCACGAGGCTGCGCGGCGGCAGGCTCGCGTCGGAGTACGCTTTTTTCGACTCGAAAAACATAGAGATAGACGGCCTCGCTTTTTTCGGCAAATACTCCTTCCAGTACGTCGAGAACCTGACGATAAGCAACTCCGTGCTTGACACGAAGGACGCTTTCTGGCACTCTAAAAACGTGACTGTGACGGACTGCGTCGTAAAAGGGGAATACCTCGCGTGGTTCTCGGAGGGTCTGACCCTCGTCAGGTGCGTCATTTCTGGCACCCAGCCGCTGTGCTACTGCAAAAACCTGAAGCTCATCGACTGCGAGACCTCGGGCTGCGACCTCTCCTTCGAGTACTCCGACGTGGAGGCGACGATCAACGGCCGCGTCGAATCCGTCAAGAATCCTCGCTCGGGCTCGATCACGGCGGACGAGATCGGAGAGATCATCCTCGAAGATTCCATAATGGAATGCGCGGCGGAGATAAACGTCAGAAAATAACAAGACCTCGCGTCGAACGGAAGCGGTGAAACGGTGGCGGAATTCAGCCTGCATACGGACGAAGAGATCATGCGCCGGATGGAAAACCGGCGGTCTCTTTTCGTCTGCGCGTCCGGGATCCCTCTTTCTGAATGCGACGGATGGGGCTACGACGCGCGTACGGGCTCAATAAGAACGCCTGCGGGGAACTTTTTTCGGATCGTCGGCGCGACGGGCGTTCTGTGCTCCGGCGAAAGCTTCGCGCAGCCGCTGCTCATACAGGACGAAACAGGCATTCTCGGACTTCTGGCGAGAAAGATCCGCGGTGTCTGGCACTTCCTTGTTCAGGCAAAGATAGAACCCGGCAACGAAAACATCGTCCAGCTCTCGCCGACGGCGCAGGCTACTTACAGCAACTACACCCGCTCCCACGGCGGCGCTGCGCCGCCTTTCGCGGAATTTTTTCTTGAAAAACGCGGGCGCGTCGCTGCGGATACCGTTCAGTACGAGCAGTGCTCACGTTATCTTGCGAAGCGCAACAGGAACATGATCCTTCTCACCGAAGAGGACGTTCCCGAATCGTATTCGCATTTTTACGTGACGCTCGCCCAGCTCGCCCGGTTCATGCCTACAGGCGCGGTGAACCTTGACGTGAGGCTCCTCCTCTCGCTGTTCCCTTTCAGTCCGAAGGCCGACTGCTCCGGACTCGAAAAAAGACTCTCCGGATATATATCGGCGCACCCTTTCAGGCGGGAGCTGTGCGGGCTCGAAAAGCTTGCGGACTGGGGGTTCGACGGCAGCGGTTTTTCATGCCGCCGTACCGCGCCCTTCGGGATAGTTTTCAGGCGCGTGAGGATCGACGGGCGCGAGGTGCCCTGCTGGTGCCAGCCTCTTATGGCGGGCGGCGGCGGGCTTTACGGCTGCTACGTACGGCAGAACGGCGATGAGCCCGAATTCCTTTGCCGCGTCGTCAGCGAACCCGGCTGCAGAGACGGGGCGCTTATCGGCCCCGCCGTTTTCACGGAACCGGGCGGAGCCGGAGACGAGTTCTCCGCCTGCTTTGAAAATGCCCTCTCGCGCGGGGACGGAGTGTTATTCAACGCCGAGCTGCCCGAGGACGGCGGGCGCTCCTGGCACGAAAAAAACCGTTACGCGCTGATAATGCACGCCGGGGAGCCGATCCCCGATGACGCTTTCTGGGCAGGCGCCGGTGAGATCGCAGGCGCGATCGCGGAGACCGACGTATGTTCCATGCAGCTGCGCTCGCTTTACGCGCTGTATTACCTGGCGTCTGACATCACGCCCGTCGACTTTTGACCACGGCCGTATCCCGGC
>JAILDS010000290.1 GCA_024689165.1 Clostridia bacterium | reverse complement strand
CCTTCTCGCTTCAGGACAGTGCATGCCTGAGCGCCGGCATAATCGAACTCGGCCGCCTGACCGATAACGATAGGACCTGAGCCTATAACAAGGACTTTTTTGATCGATTTGTCAAGCGGCACTTCAAACACCCCTTCCCATGAGCTTTATGAACTCGTCGAACAAGAACATAGTATCGCCGGGGCCTCCGCAGGCCTCGGGATGGAACTGGACCGTAAAGCAGTCCAGATTGTTATACGTCAGTCCTTCACAAGTGCCGTCGTTTGCGTTTACAAAACTGAGCTTGGCGCACTCAGGAACGGTCGAGCTGTCGACGGCATAGCCGTGGTTCTGGGTCGTGATAAAGGTCCGTCCGCTTTTCAGGTCTTTTACCGGTTGGTTGACCCCCCTGTGTCCGTATTTCAGTTTATAGGTCTTCGCGCCGGCGGCAAGAGCGGTCAGCTGGTGGCCGAGACAGATCCCGAACAGGGGGATGTTCCCAAGCAGCTTACGTATCTGTTCTATCGCGTAAACGTTTTCCTCCGGATCGCCGGGACCGTTGCTGAGCATGACGCCGTCATATCCGCCTGAAAGGATCTCCTCCGCGGCGGTATCCGCAGGCGTTTCCGTAACAAGGACTCCGCGTTTGTTCAGCTCTCTGATTATGTTTCTTTTTGCGCCGTAATCAAGCAAAGCAACGCGGTATCTGAATTCACCGGCGGGAGAAAAATCCTTTTTATCTGTGCAGCAGAGCGATCGGACCGCGTCTTTGATCTTAAATCCGAAAAGCGGATTGTCTTTGCTGTCTTTATCGGCATAAAGCGATTCTGCCTTACGCCTGTCATAACAAATGCAGGCGTTCATAACGCCGTATTCCCGAAGGTTCCTTGTGATCTCTCTTGTGTCTACACCGTATACGCCGGGGATATCCCGTTCCTTGAGGAAATCGTCAAGAGTCTTTTCACACCTGAAATTTGACGGATCGTCGCATTTTTCGCGGACAACGTAGCCGAACAAAGCGTTTTTGCCCTCGAAATCTTCGGAAATGACACCGTAATTCCCTATCAGAGGGAACGTCTGCATTACGATCTGACCGTAATAACTCGGATCGGTCAGAGTTTCGATATAACCGCACATCCCGGTCGTAAACACAAGCTCGCCGACAGTCTCCCGGCGCGCTCCCATCGCGAAACCCTCGTAGATATTCCCGTCTGCAAGAGCAAGATAAGCTCTATCCATTTATCTTCCCTCCCCGAAGGAGACTCAGTATCACGGCTTTGATCGTGTGCATCCTGTTTTCCGCCTCGTCAAAAACGATACTTCTGTCGCTCTCAAAAACCTCATTCGTGACCTCAAGAGCATCCAGTCCGTATTTTTCGCAAACCTTTCTGCCGATCTGAGTGTTTTTATCGTGATAAGATGGCAGACAGTGCATGAATACGCAATCTTCACCTGCGGCGTCCATCAGCTCTGTATTGACCTGATAAGGAAGCATGAGTTTTATACGTTCATCCCATATCTCCTCGGGCTCGCCCATAGAGACCCAAATGTCGGTATATATTACGTCAGCGTCCTTAACGGCTTCTTTCGGGTCTGATAAAAAAGATATGCTTGCTCCGGTATTTTCGGCGATCTTACTGCATCTACCGGTGAGCTCCGGATCGGGAAAATAACCCACTGGCGAACAAGCCGTAAAGTCAAGTCCCATTTTCGCGCAGCCTACCATAAGCGAATTTCCCGTATTGAAGCGGGCGTCGCCCATATAAACAAGCTTGATCCCCTTAAGACGGCCGAATCTTTCTCTTATGGTCAGAAAATCGGCAAGTATCTGCGTAGGATGGAACTCATCTGTCAGCCCGTTGATCACAGGGACGGAAGAATACTCCGCAAGCTCCTCGACTACGGACTGACCGTAGCCCCTGTATTCTATTGCGTCATACATCCTGCAAAGCACTCGGGCTGAATCGGCTATCGACTCTTTCAGCCCGAACTGTGAGCCCCCGGCAAGATATGTGCTGTTCATTCCGAGATCGCTTGCAGCTACCTCAAAAGAACAGCGAGTGCGCGTGCTGGTCTTTTCGAAGATCAAAGCGATGTTTTTGCCCTCGAGATAACGGTGCGGCTCGCCAGCCTTCTTTTTTCTTTTAAGCTCGGCGGCAAGATCTATCAGTTCACCGATCTCTTCTGGCGACAGATCGAGAAGCTTCAGAAAATCCTTATACATTGTTACCTCATTCCTGTCATGCAGACGCCATATTGCGTACTATGATCTCTGCGCCCTTGAGCAGAAGCTCGTCGGGCGTGTTCAGCGGCGGCAGCAGCCTGACCTTGTTGCCGCCCGCAGTAAGCGCGAGCACTCCGTCGTTTATGCTCTGTTTTACGATATCCGCGGCTTTCCCCTCAGGCTCTACGCCGATCATCAGGCCGAGCCCCGTGACGCTTTTTACACCCTTTTTCCCGGCAAAGAAATCTTTGAGAAGCCGTCCCTTCCGGTCTACGTCTTCTAAAAACGCGGGGGTAAGCCTTTTGATAATGCTGACGGCTCCGGCACAGACGGCAGGATTGCCGCCGAAGGTCGAACCGTTGTCTCCGGGGGCGAAAATGCTTTCAAGCTTCTCCGAAAGAACGCAGGCGCCTATCGGAAGCCCCCCGCCAAGGCCCTTTGCCGTGGTAAACACGTCAGGCTTCAGGCCGAAGCGCATATATGAATAAAGTGTTCCCGTCCTGCCGTTGCCAGTCTGGACTTCATCGATGATGAGCGGGATATCGTTCTTTTCGCAAAGCTCCGAGACCGCAGAAAGAAGCTGCTCGGGCATTACGTTGACGCCGCCTTCGCCCTGTACGACTTCAAGCATGATCCCGGCGATCTTTTCGTTTTTCACAAGATCATCTATCTCGTCAGTGTTTTTAACATTGAAAAAGCCCGGGGTCAGGGGTCTGAAAAGCTTATGGAACTTTTCCTGCCCGGTCGCGGCAAGGGTCGTCAGAGTCCTTCCGTGAAATGAGGACTCGAATGTAATAATGTTGTAAAACTCCTCACCTTTTGTCTGCGCGCTGTACTTCCTCGCGGCTTTGATGGCGCACTCGTTTGCCTCCGCGCCGGAATTGCAGAAAAAAGCCTTGCTCATTCCTGTCTTTTCGCACAGCAGCCTGGCAAGCTCCCCGTCGGGGGCGGTATAATACAGGTTCGAAGTATGGGCTACCTTTGAAAGCTGAGAGGTCACAGCTTCAAGCCATTCGGGGTCGGCGGTACCGAAAACGTTAACGCCTATGCCGCTTGTCAGGTCGATGAATTCCCTGCCGTCATAACCGTACATAAGAGAGCCCTTGCCGTAAGCGATCTCAACGTCATAACGCGCGTAAGTAGAGGCTATATATTTTTTATCGTTTTCTTTGAGCATGATCTACTCCTTGTGGACCAGTGTCCCTGCGCCCTCGTCAGTCAGCATCTCCATAAGGATCGCGTGCGGCACCCGGCCGTCGAGAATTACAACTGATTCGACGCCTGCGTTGACCGCATTGACGCAGCACTCGACTTTAGGTATCATACCGCCGCTGATGATCCCCTGCTCCCGGAGCTCGGCGGCCTGCCGGACTGTGAGTTCGGGTATAAGTGAATCGGGATCGTCCCTGTCGCGCAGGATACCGCTTATATCAGTCATCATGATCATGTTTTCGGCCTTGGCGGCAGCGGCAATTCCTGCTGCTGCGGTATCGGCGTTGACGTTGTATACGTTCCTGTCCTTATCGCAGGCAAGAGACGATATTACGGGTATATATCCCTTGTCGAGAAGATCCATTACCGGTTCGATGTTGACGTTGACAAGCTCTCCGACATACCCGAGTTCGGGGTCTTTGATCCTTGCTTCCAGAAGTCCCGAATCTATGCCTGAAATACCCATGCATTTCGAGCCGAATGACTGAAGAAGGTTGACGAGAGACTTGTTAATTTTGCCCGCAAGGACCATCTGCGCCGCGTCAATAACGTCGGAGTCGGTCACTCTGAGACCGTTGACGAACCTGCTTTCTTTTCCCATTTTTTTGAGCAGCTCCGTCAGTTCGGGACCACCGCCGTGAACGACCACGGTCTTTACCCCGACAGTGTTGATAAGCGCGATATCCTGCATGACCTCGCGCTTCAGGTTATCGTCGGTCATGGCGTTGCCGCCGTATTTGACAACGACGACTTTGCCTGCGTATTTTCTGATATACGGCAGCGAATGCGCAAGTATCCGCGCTCTGTCCTTGTTCGGGACTCTTTTCTCGGTCATGTCCTGTAATCTCCGTTGATCCTGACGTAATCGTACGTGAGGTCGCAGCCCCAGCACTCAAATGAGCTTTCACCGGATTTTATATCTGCTTCGATAACGACCTCGTTTTCAGACAGTATCTTTTTAGCAAGCTCCTCGTCGAAAGCAAGCCCCCTGCCGTTTCTGCAGACATCTATCCTTCCTGCCTGCGATGAAAAAGCTATGTCGCATTTTTCGGGATCGAAGTCTACCCCGCTGTAACCCATTGCACACAAGACCCTGCCCCAGTTGGCATCGCAGCCGAAAATGGCCGATTTCGTAAGCGTCGAGCAAATCACGGATTTCGCGAGAAGCTTTGCCTGAGTTTCGCTTGGCGCACCGGAAACACGGCAGGTCATGAGGTGCTTTGCGCCCTCTCCGTCGGCTGCCATAGCGCGCGCAATAGCGCGGCAGAGCTCGAAAAGAGCGGACTCGAAGGCGAGGTAATCGTCGTTTTCGGCATCGATGATGGGATTCCCTGCGCGGCCGTTGGCAAATATTATAAGAGAATCGTTCGTGGACATATCGCCGTCGACGCTGATAGAGTTGAAGGTCTTGCCGCACACGGCCCTGAGAGCCTTATCAAGGAGGCTCCGGTCTATGGCGCAGTCTGTGGTAAGATAACAAAGCATGGTGCCCATGTTAGGATGGATCATGCCTGAGCCTTTAGAAATGCCGCCTATAACGACCTTTTTGCCGCCGAGCTCAAAAGCGACAGCGAACTCCTTTTTGACCGTATCGGTCGTCATAATCGCTCGCGCAGCAGCGTCGGAACCTTCGGGCGAATGCTTGCAGGAACCGATAAGAGCCGGCATACCGGATTCTACTGCTTTGACGTTGAGCTCCTGACCGATCACGCCCGTCGAGCTGACGAAAACCTCGCTCCTGTCAAAACCCAGAGCAGCCGAAGCGAGAGCGTTCATTCTTTCTGCATTTACGGTATCGTTTTCGCAGCACGCGTTCGCTATACCGGAATTAGCTATTACGGCTCTTGCCCTGCCTGATTTCGCAAGCTCAGAATCCAGCCTTACGGGAGCGGCTTTGACTATGTTCGTCGTAAACATAGCGGCGGACACGCACGGGAACTCGGAATAGATCAGCGCAAGGTCGTTTTTGGTTTTATTGGGCCTGATGCCGCAGTGGATGCCTCCGGCGTAAAAACCCTGCGCGGCGCAAACGCCGCCTGAAATGAATTCGATCATATTATCTCCAATCAAAGCTTCAAGCCGATTGTCTCGGGCAAACCGAGCGCTATGTTCATGTTCTGCACGGCGGCTCCGGAAGCACCTTTGCCGAGGTTATCGAACAGAGCGTAAAGAAGGATACGTTCGCCGTTGCCGGATACTCCGATACGCATTCCGTCGGATCCGGCCATTTCATTTGCATAGATAAACCCGCTTTCGGTAGCTTCTTCCGAATAACGGATCACTCCGGACGGATAAGCCGAACGAAGAACTTTGCGAACATCTTCGGCATCGCCGTTCAGGTCCTTAGAGAAAAGCGGTATAAGCGTCTGCATACCGGAATAGAAATCACCGACGACCGGCATGAATGCAGGCGGATCATCAAGACCGCATATCGCCTTCATCTCTTTGAGATGTTTATGGTTCTGAGTCAGAGCGTAGGTACCTGGGCTGTCAAGGCCGGGTCCTCTGGAAACGTTCTCATATTCCGAGATCATTTTTTTACCGCCGCCTGAATACCCCGTAAGGCTCGTGCATGTGATACGCGCCTCTTTTTTGAGCAGTCCGGCGTCGACAAGAGGTTTTATAAGAGCTATAAATCCCGACGCATGGCACCCGGGATTTGCGATGCGTTTTGAGTTTTTGATCTTCTCGTGCTGCCCCGGCAGCTCCGGCATACCGTAGACCCAGCCGGGATCGGTTCTGTGAGCAGTCGACGTGTCGATAATGACCGTATCGACCCCGGAGGCGAGCTTACAGATATTCAAAGCCTCCTGATCGGGCAGGCACAAAAAAGCGACGTCGGCTTCGTCTATCGCCGAAAGCCTTTTCGCTTCATCGTGTCTGTCCTCATCGGCAAGGGATAAAAGCTCAATGTCGCTTCTTTCAGAAAGCCTCTGTCTGATCCTGAGGCCGGTAGTCCCGGATGATCCGTCGATAAAAACTTTTTTCATAATAATTCAATAAGCTTGGAGCAAATGATCATTCAAGCTGCTTTTTCAAAGATGCTATCTGTCTTTCGACGCTATCTGCGGCGGGCCCGCCTAATGACGTCCTTCTGTTCATGCAGTTTTCTATGTTGACGGCTTCATAAACGTCGTCATCTATGAGTTCACAGGTCTGTTTATAGATATCAATAGGACAGCTTTCAAGAGTCAACCCGTTGCTGATGCAGAAAGCGACGAGCTCGCCGGAGATCTTGTAGGCAGAACGAAAAGGCAGCCCTTTCCCGACAAGATAATCCGCCAGATCGGTAGCGTTGATGAACCCGCCGTTGGCGGCAGAGAGCATATTGCCGGCATTGATCTTCATCTCCGAGACCATCGGCGTAAAAACGGCAATACAGGCTTTAACGTTGTCGACTGCGTCAAACAACGCGGGCTTGTCCTCCTGCATGTCCTTATTGTATGCGAGAGGCAGCGATTTCATGAGCGCCATTACCGTCATAAGATCGCCGTAAACACGAGCGGTTTTGCCTCTGATCAATTCGGCCATATCCGGATTTTTCTTCTGCGGCATGATCGACGAGCCTGTCGTGAAGCTGTCCGAAAGCTCGATGAATCTGAATTCCCAGCTCGACCAGAGTATCAGTTCCTCGCAGAAACGGGAAAGATGCATCATTATCGTCGACAGATCAAAAAGCAGCTCAGCGCAGAAATCCCTGTCGCTCACACCGTCAAGGCTGTTTTCATTAACCCCGGAAAGTCCGAGCAGTCCGGCCTCTAAAGCCCTGTCGGTATCATATGTGGTCCCTGCCAGCGCGCAGCAGCCTATAACGCTCACGTCGGTCCTTTTTCTGCAGTCCGAAAGCCTTTGAATATCACGCAGAAACATCCAGGCGTAAGCCAGAAGATGATGAGCAAAGCTGACCGGCTGGGCGCGCTGCAGATGCGTATAACCGGGCATTATGACGTCTTTGCTCTCACCTGCGCGAGCGCTCAGGACGTCGATGAGCCCGAAAAGAGCTTTTTTTATCCCGTCGATCTCGTCAAGACACCAGAGCCTCGTATCAAGAGCGACCTGATCGTTCCTGCTCCTTGCCGTGTGAAGCTTTTTTCCGTCCGATCCGATACGTTCGGTCAGTATCTGCTCAACGAACATATGGATATCTTCCGCGGACGGGTCGATCTCAAGTCTGCCGGACTCAAGATCCGCAAGTATGCCTTCAAGCCCGCCGATGATTCTGTCCGCGCTTTGCCCGGAAATAATGCCCTGCTTTTTGAGCATAGCAGCGTGGGCCATAGAGCCCCTGATGTCCTGCTTATACAGCCTTTTGTCGAATGCGATCGAGGAATTGAACTCGTCTGCCGCAGCGTTCGTGTCCCCGGACGTCCGTCCCTGCCAGAGTTTTGACATGATTATTTCCCGTTATTGCCCCTGAGCATGGCCTGCACTTTGATCGGCAGCCCATAGAGATTGATGAAGCCTGCGGAATCCTTCTGATCGTAGTCGGATTCGCCGAATGTAGCGATATCTTCGCTGTAAAGCGAATACGGACTTTCCGCTCCGGCGCAGATAACGTTGCCCTTGTAGAGTTTGAGCCTGACTTTACCGGTAACAGTCTCCTGCGTCTTGTCAACGAACGCGGAGAGCGCTTCCCTCAGAGGCGTGAACCACTGCCCGTTGTAAACAAGCTCGCCGAAAGTGATCGCAAGCTCCTGTTTTTTGTGAGCCGTCATCTTATCAAGACAGATCGTCTCAAGATAAGCGTGAGCCTTATAAAGGATCGTTCCGCCGGGAGTCTCGTAAACGCCCCTGCTCTTCATTCCTACAAGCCTGTTCTCAACAAGGTCAAGAAGACCGATACCGTTCCTGCCGCCGAACTCGTTGAGCTTAAGGATTATCTCCTTGGAAGAGAGCTTTTCGCCGTTGAGGGCAACGGGTATCCCCTGTTCGAACTCAAGCTCGATGTACTCGGTAGCATCGGGAGCGGCGAGAGGAGATACGCTCATCTCAAGGAAGCCGTCCTTTTCATACTTCGGCTCGTTGGCGGGGTCTTCAAGGTCAAGTCCTTCATGCGAAAGATGCCATAGGTTCTTGTCCTTTGAATAGTTGGTCTCTCTGTTGATTTTCAGAGGAATATTATGTGCCTCTGCATAGTCGATCTCTTCATCACGGGATTTGAGCTCCCACTCTCTCCAGGGAGCGATGATCGGCATATTGGGCAGGAACGCCTTTATAGCAAGCTCGAACCTGACCTGATCGTTTCCCTTGCCCGTGCACCCGTGGCAGATCGCGTCGGCATTCTCTTTGACCGCGATGTCGCAAAGCCCCTTAGCGATACAGGGCCTGGCGGTGGAAGTACCGAGAAGATATTCTTCATAAGCGGCGCCGGCTTTCATGGTCGGTATAACGTAATTGTCGACGTAGTCGTCGGTAAGGTCAAGGATGTAAAGCTTCGACGCACCGGTCCTGATAGCCTTTTCCTCAAGACCTTCAAGCTCGTCCGCCTGGCCGACGTTGCCGGAAACGGCAATGACTTCACAGTTGTTATAGTTTTCTTTGAGCCAGGCGATGATGATGGATGTGTCCAGTCCTCCGGAATAAGCCAGAACGACCTTCTTGATGTCAGCTTTGTTCATACAAATAAACCTCCGAAATATTATGCAGTCATTATACATTACATAATGCATAAGTCAACACATTATTTAATGATTATTCAATAATTAGTGAATATTATACAATTTCATGTCAACAGGACAGATATTTGATAAAAAAACAACAAGCGGACAGCGTCAGATGACAAGCTATCCGCATGGATTATTCTAAAGGAACGCGTAAAGGGAAAAGACAGGATCAGTCATGAACGTACTTATCAACAAATTCCCAGACCTTTGGCCAATACATTTCAGGATGCGTTTCGGCGGACTCGGCATGCTCTGCGTCGGGAACAAGCATCATGTCCTTGGGAGCCGAGCACGCGGCAAACACCTTCTCTACCATAGCAGGAGGAACGAATTTATCGTTCATACCGTGAATGAAGAGCGTCGGCGTTCTGGATTTTTTGACGGCGTCGACAGGCCTGCACTCAAAAAGATTGCTGCCGTCTCTGACTATAGAAATAAGGTTTATGATCTCTACAACGGGATGCGGGGGAATATGGTACATCTTCGCGACGGCGGAAAACTGATCGGCAACGCTCGTGTAGCCGCAGTCGGCAACGGCGCACTTCACGTTATCCGGAAGATCTTCGCCTGTCACAAGCATAGTCGTCGCGGAACCCATGCTGACGCCGTGGATAACGATCTGGGCAAGCGGATCCATCGTTACGATGTATTTTATCCAGTCGACCATATCGTAACGGTCCTTCAGACCCATGGAGACGAGATTCTGTTCACTGCTCCTGTGACCGCGGAGATAAGGGAATACGATATTGTATCCTTTATTATAGTATGCATGCCCGTAGATCGCCATGCTTCTCGGGCAGGACGTCCAGCCGTGGATACACAAAAGCCACTTATGAGATTCAGCTTCGCTTTCGACCATGTCCGCATGAAGAGTTTCCCCGCGAAGGGAAACAAGAGAAAGCCGACGGATATTGGAATACATATACCAGTCGTCAGAAAGCCTGAGATCCTCATGCAGAACATATCTCGACTGGACTGAAGGATCGTTCAGCCTTTCATAAGGCTTTTTGTTGACAGCCGCACGCGTCAGGGTGTTGCGGTAAACAAGCTCGGCAAGCAAATATTCGGCGCCCGCAACGCAGACGGCGGCTACTGCCGCCTTTTTCGCAACGGAATACGCTTTGCATTTATCTGACATTTTTATCCCTTAAACCTCAACTGCGCCCCTCATAAGAGGGGCGAAAAAGATCAGCAAATAATCGAGCGGATCAACTCAGGCAAAGAAACCGCCGACAGCGCCAAGGTCAAAGCTGACGGACTCGCCCTTTATGAGCTTGATAATGATATCGACAAGACGGACCATGATAGCGACGATAAGCTGGAACTTTGTTCTGGGGTAAACGTTCTTGTCGACTTCTTCAGCTTCCCCTGCCTCCGCATCGGTATCTGCAGCGCCGGATACGATAGCTCCGGTGCCGAACATCATTGCGAAAACGAGAAGAATAGCCACAAGTTTTTTCATCTAAGGTTCCTCCTTAGGGTTTCTTTATGGTGTAATTATAAATCATAGTCGACAAAAAATCAATATGTTTGAAAAAATTTAAAAAAAGTGCTTGACAAAAGACCGTCTCGCTGTTAAAATGCCAACTGTTGTTAACGCAACGCGCGGAAGTGGCGGAATCGGCAGACGCGCACGTTTGAGGGGCGTGTGGTTTTACCGTGCGGGTTCAAGTCCCGCCTTCCGCACCAGACCTCGTCGCAGGGCGAGGTTTTTTTTATAAACCCAACCCGTTAGGAGGCGCTTAAATGCCGCTGATCACAACAAAATCAAACGTCGTTTTCACAAAAGAAGACGAACAAAAGCTCGCCGAGCTTTACGGAAAAGCCATCGGCCTTATCGGGAAGAGCGACAAATGGCTCATGCTTGAATTCTCAAAGCCGGAAGCCATGTATTTTCAGGGCAGAGAAGTTCCCTGCGCCATCGCCGAGGTATCTCTTTTCGGGAAAGCGCGTTCCGAGCAGTATGAGGAACTTACGGGAGCTCTGACGCAGGCTATTTCGGAAGTATCCGGCATTCCCGGCGACAGGATATATATCAGTTATTCAGAACTCGGCACATGGGGCTGGGCAGGTCACAATTTCTGAGGAGGAAAAACAATGGCTGACGAATACATCATTACTGCATCAGATCTGCAAAAAATGAAAGACAGGCTCGCCGAGCTTATCTCTTCGGGCAGGGACAAGATCGCCGACAAGATCCAGGAAGCGCGTTCATACGGCGATCTTTCGGAAAACGCCGAATATGACGCCGCGAAGAACGAACAGTCCAAGCTTGAGAGCGAGATCAAGGATCTTGAAGACAGGATCGCGCACGCAAAAGTCGTTGACGAGTCGGATATCGACACGAGCGTTGTCCACCTTGGCTGTCAGGTCAAGCTCGAGATCATTGAAGGCGATTATACGGAAACCGACGTTTTCACCATAACCGCCGGCGGCAGCTCCGTCGGAACCGCGTTCGACCCTACCGTTATCACAAGCGATTCTGCCATCGGGAAAGCAGTTCTCGGCAGAAGAGAGGGCGAGACCGTCAAGGCGGACACACCCGACGGTACTTCGCAGGTACGCATCATCAGCATCATTGCTCAGTAAATAAGAGGTCATTATGCCCGAAGAAATCAATCCGACCGACCAGGACGCGCTGTCGCTGCGCGAGATAAGGATAAACAAGCTCCGAGAGCTTCAATCGGCTGGTGAAGATCCTTTCGCCGTCACGACTGCCGAAAACGGAACCGATTCCGAGACAATAAGGCGTGATTTTGAATCTCTTGAGAATACCGACGTTTCCATATGCGGCAGGATAGTAACCTGGCGCGATATGGGCAAAGCCAACTTCGTCTTTATCCAGGACAGGCACGGTAAGATACAGGTCTACGTCCGCGTCGACGATATAGGCGAAGCTGCCTTCAAAGCTTTCAAAACCTGGGATATAGGCGACATAGTCGAGGTAAAGGGTTTTGTTTTCAGGACCAGGCGCGGAGAGATATCCGTTCACGCAAAACAGATAAAGCTGATCTCCAAATCTCTTCTTCCGCTTCCCGAAAAATTCCACGGCCTCAGGGATACCGACGCCCGCTACCGCCGCAGATACGTTGACCTTATCGTCAATCCCGACGTAAAGGACACCTTTGAGAAGCGCAGCCTTATTTTGCGGAAGATTCGTGAGTTCATGGATTCTCACGGTTTTCTTGAGGTCGACACACCCATCCTTCTGCCTATAGAGATCGGAGCCTCCGCAAGGCCGTTCGTCACTCACCACAACACGCTCGGCATCGATATGTACCTCAGGATAGAGACCGAGCTTTACCTCAAAAGACTGATTGTCGGAGGTATGGAGCGAGTTTACGAGGTCGGCAGGATATTCCGCAACGAAGGAATGGACCCGAGGCATAATCCCGAGTTCACAACTGTCGAGTTCTATCAGGCTTACGCCGATTACCACGATATGATGGACTTCATCGAGCAGCTTTACGCTTATGTTACCGATGAAGTATGCTCGAGCGGAACGATCACCTATCAGGGCACCGAGATCAAAATGAGCGCGCCATGGGCAAGGATGACCATGGCGGAGGCTGTAAAAAAATACTCCGGCGAAGATTATTATGCCTGGAAGGACGACGCTTCCGCGCGCTCTGCCGCCGAAAAAGCTGGAGTTCGCCTCGAAAAGGAAAACGCCACCAAAGGTGAGGTCCTTTCCTATTTCTTCGACGCTTTTGTTGAAGACAAGCTAATTCAGCCCACTTTTATCTACGACTACCCCGTCGATATATCACCTCTCGCGAAACGTAAGCCCGACGAGCCGGACATGACTCAGAGGTTCGAGTATTTTATTAACGGTACGGAGATG
>JAILDS010000216.1 GCA_024689165.1 Clostridia bacterium | reverse complement strand
GACGGGGAGACGTCATCCGCCCCGGCGGAAGGTTCGACGGAAGGGGGCGAGAACGATGTTTGAGGCCCTGTTCGGATACCCTCTCGCGGCGGTGATATTCTTTTTGTGCATACTGCTCCCGATAGCCTTCGCAGTCGTTCTGCGCAGGTTCGAAGACAGACCGCAGCTGCACGAAAACCGCGTTATGGTCCGCGCGTTCATCATCTTTTTCGCGGTCAACCTCGCCGCCTGTTTCGGCCTCGCTCTGGCGACCGACGGCGGCAGCTGGTCGCATATGATGCACGTCAACGCCGAGCTGGGAGGCTCGACGCAGTTCGAGGAGTTCTTCAAATCCGTCAACGTGTCTACGCTTGACAGCTTTTCGTCGGTGGAGGCGAAATATCCGCCGATGGCAATACTGATGTACAAGCTCGTCGGGCAGTTTTTCCCGATGCTGTATTATACCTTCAACGACGGCAAGTCATACTCGGTCATACTCAAAAACCGCGTGTGCATGATGATCTATTTCATCATCGTCGTCGCCGTGTGCTTCATCTCGTACGGTCTCGGCAGAAGGACGCTCCACAAAAACGGCCTTAAGAAGGAGAACGAGCTGCTGGCCCTGCTGCTGCTCCTTTCGTTCCCGGCCATCTTCTGTACGGAGCTCGGCTCCGTGACCGGGCTCAGCTTCGTGCTGACCTTCATTTTCATGTTCGCGAGGGACTCCCGCTCAAAGCTGTTCCGCGTCGCGGCGGATCTCTGCCTCGCGTTCGCGGGCATGCTCAGCCTTTACCCCGCCGTATTCGCGCTGCTGTTCGTCGTCGAGGGGGCCGACCGCCATCCCGGCGCCTTCGCCCCGAAGAGGCTCGTGACGGCGATCCCGACGACCTTCGCGAGGCTGAAAAACAAGATATCCGCAGTATTCTCCCGCGGCAGCGGCTCCGGCGGCGCCGCGCGCAGAGCCTACGGGCTGCTCGACGAGCCGGCGATGAGGTTCATCTGCATCGCCGTGCTGACCGTCCTCGGGCTGGTCCTCCCGGCGATCTATACCGGCTTCGGCGGGCTGGGCAGGTTCCTTGCGGGTTTGTTATGGATACCCTCCGGCGGCTTTACCTATTACAACGCGTCGGCGGCGCACCTGCTCGCTGTTTTAGGCGTACAGAGCAGCGGCCTGCAGTTCACGGCGTTCATCATAACGGAGCTTCTTGCGGCGGCGGCGCTCGTCCTCGTCAAAAAACCGTGGATACGTCTTATGGCCGCCGCGTATATGGCGGTGAACCTGCCCGGGCATATATACTCCGACTCATGGATTTTCATGCTCCTGCCGCTGTACGCGCTGCTTTCCGACCCGGGGCCCAAGGGCAAGAGGGACTGGTGGAGCCTGCTGCTGACGGGCCTGCTCGTCACGCCCCTGCCCGAGTGGTATTATTTCGGAAGGGACAGGCTGCAGAGGATCTTCAACGCGGCGGAGCTTCAGTACGTTTTCGGTACGAACCATCTCGCCTGCCTCGTCACGGTGCAGGCCATGCTCGTCCTGCTCGTCGTGTGCGGCGTCCTCAACGCCCGCTCGGAGCTGAGGCCGGGCTCGGATGATAAAAAAGAGACGGCCCGTAAGCCGTCCCGCAGACGTTCGATCATTGCGGCGGCCGGCGCCGCCGCCAGGGAGGTATTGCATGGAGAAGGCAAAACTGACGCTTGACAGAGACTTCACCGGGGCTGAGATAGACAAACGTCTGTACGGCTCCTTCGCCGAGCATCTGGGCAGGTGCATCTACGGCGGTCTTTACGACCCGACGCACCCGGACGCCGACGACGAGGGCTTCCGGACGGACGTCATTTCGGCGATACGCGACCTGGGGGCGACCGTCATCCGCTACCCGGGCGGCAATTTCGTCTCCGCCTACCGCTGGGAGGACGGCGTCGGACCCCGCGAACTTCGCCCGAGACGGCCCGAGATCGCCTGGTCGACCACGGAGACGAATCAGTTCGGCACGGACGAGTTCATGTCCTGGTGCAAAAAGGCGGGCGTCGAGCCGATGATGGCTGTCAACCTCGGCAGCAGGGGCGCCGAAGACGCGAAGAACCTGCTGGAGTACTGCAACGCGCAGCCGGGCACGTTCTACGCCGATATGCGGGCGAAAAACGCCTCGAAGGATCCCTACGGCGTGAAGCTCTGGTGCCTCGGCAACGAGATGGACGGCCCCTGGCAGGTCGGCCATAAGGACGCTCACGACTACGCGATGACCGCCAACAGCGCCTCCCGAGCCATGAAGCTGCTCGACCCGGATATACAGACGATAGCCTGCGGCTCTTCGAACTCCGGCATGAACACCTTCATCGACTGGGAGCGGGAGGTCCTCGACCTGTGCTGGGACACGGTCGACTATATCTCTCTGCACACGTATTTCGGCAACAGCGGAGGGGACGTCCCGTCCTTCCTCGCCCGCAGCCTTTCGATGGATTCCTTCATCGATACCGTCGGCTCGCTCATCGACACCGTCAAGGCGAAAAAACGCTCGAAAAAGAACGTTTACCTGTCCTTCGACGAGTGGAACGTGTGGTATCACTCCAACGGCGCTCAGTTCGAGCGCTGGTCGGTGGCGCCGCCGATCCTGGAGGACGTATACGACTTCGCGGACACGCTGGTCGTCGGCGCCATGCTCAACTCGCTCATCCGCCACGCCGACAGGGTGAAGATCGCCTGCCTCGCCCAGATCGTCAACGTCATAGCCCCGATAATGACCGAGACCGGCGGCAGGCTGGCGCGCCAGACCACCTATTACCCCATTATGCTCACGGCGAAAAACGTCTCCGGCAAGGTGCTCGAGCAGAGGCTCGACTGCCCGAAGTACGACTGCAAGGACTTTACGGACGTGCCTTACCTCGACACGGTCTGCGCCGTCGACGGTGACAGGCTGACCGTCACGGTCGTCAACCGCTCCCTTGAGGAGCCCGTCCCGCTCGAAGCGGTCCTGCGGGGCTTCGGAAAGCTCGGTTACGTCTCCGGCAGCACGATCGCGGGGCACGCGCTCGACACCGTCAACACCTTTGACAGCGAGCCCGTCCGCCCGCGTCCCGCCGACGAGCCCGAGATGACAGGAAACGGCTTTAATGCCCTTATACCCGCCGCGTCGTGGAATCTTTTCACGTTCAGTATAGATTAACAGATCAACGGAGGTGCACGGTATGCTGTCAGATATTGAGATCGCTTCCGCAGCGAAGCCGGAGGAGATAGACAAGATCGCCGCTAAGCTCGACGTTCCCGCCGAAGCTCTGATACACTACGGCAGATACAAGGCGAAGATCGACCTTTCCGCGCTGCGCGGCGCGCGCGAGGGGACCGATCCAAGGCTCATCCTCGTCACCGCTGTCACCCCGACCCCGGCGGGCGAGGGCAAGACCACCGTTTCCGTCGGGCTTACGGACGCGCTCGCGAGAGCCGGCAAAAGGGTCTGCGCGGCCCTCAGGGAGCCTTCCCTCGGCCCGGTGTTCGGCATCAAGGGCGGGGCGGCCGGCGGAGGCTACGCGCAGGTCATCCCGATGGAGGACCTCAACCTGCACTTCACCGGCGACATGCACGCCATAGGCTCGGCGAACAACCTGCTGTGCGCCATGCTCGACAACCATATCTTCCAGGGCAACGAGCTCGATATAGACCCTGACCGCGTCGTCATCCGCCGCTGCGTCGACATGAACGACCGCCAGCTCAGGCACATAACCAGCGGGCAGGGCGGTCCGAAATCCGGCGTGGAGCGGCCCGACGGCTACGACATAACCGTCGCCACCGAGATGATGGCGGCGCTGTGTCTGAGCTCCTCGCTTTCGGACCTCAAAACGCGCATCGCGCGGATGATACTTGCCTACGACCGCAGCGGCAGGCCCGTGACGGCCGGCGATATAAAGGCGCAGGGCGCCGCGGCGACCCTTCTCAAGGACGCCGTGATGCCGAACCTCGTCCAGACCCTCGAGGGGACGCCTGTCATAATACACGGCGGGCCCTTCGCCAATATCGCCCACGGCTGCAACTCCGTCATCGCGACGAAGACAGCCCTTTCGCTGGCGGATTACGTGGTCACGGAGGCCGGCTTCGGCTCGGACCTCGGCGGCGAGAAGTTCCTTGACATCAAGTGCCGCGCCGCGGGGCTGACGCCCTCCTGCGTCGTGCTCGTCTGCACGGTCCGCGCGATGAAATATCAGGGCGGCGCGGAGCTCGCGGAGCTGAAAAAAGAGGATCTCGCCGCGCTCGAAAAGGGCCTGTGCAACCTCGGCAGACATATCAGGAACATGACGGACGTCTATTCCATGCCCGTCGTCGTCGCTCTCAACCGTTTCGGAACCGATACCGACGCCGAGATCGACGCCGTCCGCCGTTACGCGGAATCGCTCGGCGCTCAGTTCGCCCCCTGCGAGGTCTTCGCCAAGGGCGGCGCGGGCGGCCTTGAGCTTGCCGAAAAGGTCGTTGCCGCCTGCGATAAGCCGGCCCCGACGCTTACGCATCCGTACGGGCTTTCCGACCCGCTGGCGGTCAAGATCGAAAAGCTGGCGAAAAAGATCTACGGCGCCGCCGGCGTAGAGTACTCTCCCGAGGCCGCAGCCGAGCTCGAAAAACTCACGGAGCTTGGCTTCGCGGGGTACCCGGTCTGCGTCGCAAAAACGCAGTACAGCTTTTCAGACGACCCGTCGCTGAAGGGAGCGCCGGAGGACTTCACCCTCCGCGTCAGGCAGGTGAAGGTGTCCGCCGGCGCGGGCTTCGTCGTCGCTCTCACCGGCGCGATAATGACCATGCCCGGTCTGCCGAAACGGCCCGCCGCCGAGAAGATCGACGTCGACGCGGACGGGAAGATCACCGGGCTTTTCTGAGTCCCGGGGCAGTGACGCATAACGGCTTGACTGTCCGGGGTCCCGCGTGCTATAATTAAAAAAAAGAAAAGAGGCTGAGTAATGGCTTCCGGCAAGTTCAGAAGCGTTATAGACAAAGGCAGAGATACCATCTATAAGATCAAAAACAACCCGTCCTTTACCGTTAAGGAACAGCTCGGCTATGCGTCGGGCATGTTCGGCAACTGCATGGGGCAGGACTGCGTCTATACGTATTCGAGCAAATTCAACCGCGACTTCCAGATGATAGATACGCTCAAGCTCGATTTCGTGGAGACGGTTTCGGAGATAATCGCCTTCTTCATCTCGCCGATCGCGGGCGCCCTGCTCGACCTTCCGGTGCGCGAGGGGCACAAGAGCTTTACGAAGCGGGTGCTCCAGATAGCCCCCTTCCCCTTCGCGGTCACGAGCCTTCTTCTGTTCGTCGTTCCTACCTCCGACGCCGCGAAAAACCTCGTGTGGTCCTTCGTCATGTACCTGCTTTTCGCGTCGGTGGACACGTTCTACGATATGTCTATGGGCACGATAGCCCTGAGGATGACGACGAACCCGAACGACAGGAAAAACTTTTTCACGGTCTCCTCGCTTGCCTCGTCCCTGGGCTCCATGCTGCCGGGCTGGGTGCTGCCGATAATCGTCGAGCGCTTCAAGACCGCCGCCGAGCAGAAATGGGCGTATTTCTTCGTCGCCCTCGTCTTCTGCGTGCTGGGCGTGTCCGCGATGCTCGCGCCGTATTTCACGCTCAACGAAAAGGTCGGCCTCGTCAAGGCGCACGAGAACGAGAAGATCATCTGGAACCGCCACACTCTTATGGCGATACTGCGCAACAGGCCATTCGTCGTCGCCCAGCTCGCCACCGTATTCGAGACCGTGCGCCAGGTCACCTACGACCTTCTGCCCGACATCTACCGCGAGACCTTCGACGAATACGGCATGAAGACGAAGATCGACATGATAAGCGGTTCGCTCGCCTACGCGGGCCTCGCCTCCGTCCCGCTCGTCGGCACGAAGGTATCGGCCCGGACGATGATGGTCGGCGGGCACCTGTATTCCGCTCTGTTTTACGCCGCGGCCGCCGCGGTGGGGATCAATTTCAACCTTGAGCGCGTAAGGAAGCTGCGCTACCTCGTCGGCGTGCTCATCGGCTTATCGGGGATGCCCAACTACGGCATGAGCGCCGCCAAGAGGATCATCGTCGCCGACTCGACCGACTACATGGAGTGGTTCACCGAAAAGAAGTACGGCGCGCCGGTTCGCTCGGACGGTATGCTCACCGCAGTGGGCAGCGTTGTCGGCAAGCTCAACGCCCTGCTCAGGATCAACATCAAGAACCTGTCGCTGACCGCCATAGGATATCAGAGCGGCAAGGTCGACGCGAACGGCCAGCCGATAACCATCGTCCAGAGCGACAGGACCCTCAAGGGCATATTCTTCGTCGTGACGCTGTGCGGCGTCATCGGCAACCTCGTGCCGGGCCTCATATACCTGCTGGACAACTTTACCGGCAAGCGCCGCGACGACATCCGCGCCGAGCTCGACGAGATGCGCAAGCTCCGCGCCTCGGAGGATGCTCCGACCGTGGAGATCTCTTCGGTCTGAGTATCAACTGCAAAAAACAGATCCGGGCGGCGCATAACGCCGCCCGGTTTGTCTTAAATGACTGAAGACTGCTGTTTTTGCAAAACAGCGTGATGTGTTCCGATTTTTCACGCGCGAAGCGCTCATCACTTGCGAAGCAAACATCATGCCCGAAGGGCGCATCACGTTCCGAGGGAGCGGAACACATCGTTCAAAAAAAGCGCCTTTTGCCGGCAGACAAAAGACGCTTTTTTTTGCCGCCCGGTCAGCTCTCGTCGGGATGCCGGCGGACACAGATCATCACGAAAACGAACAGCATCGCGTTGAGGCAGTATTCCGCGAGCGAGATGACCGCGTGGTTCGCGCTCAGGGAACGTATCGCCTGGAACACGACCATCGAGTTTTCCTCAAGATATGTAAATACAAACAGGTAGAAGAACCTGAACACCGTGAACGCCGCGGCGGCGAGGCAGGAAACGCCCGCTAAGGCCCATATAGGCTTGTTGGGGGCGTTCCTGAACAAAAACAGGTCGATCAGACCGAGCGCCACGGGCACGGAGAAGAAGACCGACAGCAGCGTCAGTATCTGCGACAGCACGAAGTTCATGCCGAAGAGCACCTGTATGACGTAATACACTACGGAGATTATGAGCAGTACTCTCGCCGCCGTCAGCAGCCGGCTTTTGACGCCGCAGCTCTTTTCGAACCTTTTGAGATAAGTCACGCCGAACAGCAGCAGCACGACAGCTGCGAGCGTGAAGACCACGTAGACCGCGTTGACTAGCCCGGCAACGGAGAGCGTTCTGCCGAACACGGAAAAAACCGTACCGTTTGAGCCGAGCATCACGGTCAGTATCCTCCCGGCCGCAAGCAGCAGGGAGGCGGAGATCATCACCGCCCCGCCCTTGTACAGATCCCTGTTCGCGCGGATCCCGCTTTCGGGGACTTTGTTATCGTTCTTCATGAGTTACCATATAAAGTCGTAAAAATCAAGGCTGCTCGACGCGGTGCCCGTCGCCTTCACGAAAGAGGTGGTGAACGCCACGAGGTTGACGTTGAGGTCGAAATCGAGCCCCATGTTCAGCCGGTGCTCTAGCCGGGCGAGCCGCCCGGTATCTCGATCGATATACGCCGTGACGGAGCAGCCGCTGTAGTTCACGTCGAGCTTGAACTGGTTTTTGTCGATGATGACGACGTAGTTGGAGATGACGTCGTACGCGCCCTGCCGCTCGACCGGGTCCGCGACGCCGCCGAGCGCGCCGTCGCCGGCGCTCGAGTTCACGGTCGGGGCGAGGGTCAGGGTGATCCTGTAATAATTCGCGCTTTTTTCACAGACCGCGTCCTCGATGACGCTCTCGTCGGTCACGTCGTACCCGACGTCCCTTCCCGCCAGCGGGAATTCGCTGCGGACGCCGTCGGAGTTCCGCGCCACCGTTTTCACGCCGTCGCCGGCCTTGGCGATGCTCTGGGCGACGAGGTTGACGATGTTGGTCGCGAGGTCGACGAGGTCGTTGGCTGCGGACACGTCGCCTATTTCGGTGTGCCTGCTCACGGTGAAGCCTGCCTTCTGCTCCTTGACGGCGTTGACCGCCTCGGCGTAAGTCTTTATAGCCTTGTTCTTTGACCAGAGGGTCGGTCTGAAGTCCTCGGAGGGAAAAGCCGAAGACCCGGCAGGAACGACGGGCGTGACGGGCTGTTCGGTCACGGCGTCGGTCTGAACGGTTTCGGCGGTCTGCCCCGCGGGCTCGGTGAGCTCAGTCGCGGGAACGTCTTCGACGTTCCTGAGGGTCGTCACCTCTGCCGAAGTCGTCAGAAGCACGCTTTTGCCGCCCCCGCCGCAGGAAGCGGTGAGGACACACAGAGCGATAACGCAGATCATAGCCGTTATTTTACCCGACCGGTTCAAGCGAACGCCCCCTTTATACAGCCTGACGGCTTATTTCTTCCTGTGCTCGGCCTTGAGCCGCAGCTCCTTGGACAGTATCTTCTTTCTCATCCGCAGCGACTTTGGTGCGACCTCGAGCAGCTCGTCGTCCTTGATGAACTCCATGCACTGCTCGAGCGACAGCGTCTCGTGCGGGGTGAGCTTGAGCGCCTCGTCCGAGCCGGAGGCTCGGGTGTTGGTCAGCTGTTTTTTCTTGCAGACGTTGCAGACGATGTCCTCGTTCTTGGAGCACTCGCCGACTATCATGCCCTCGTAGACCTCGACGCCGGGGCCGATGAACAGCCGTCCCCTGTCCTGCGCCGCGAAAAGGCCGTAGGCGGTGGATTCGCCCGCCTCGTGGACGACGATCGAGCCGCGCTCGCGCATCTTTATCTCGCCGGCGAAGGGCGCGTAGCCCGCGAACAGGTTGTTCATGATGCCGTAGCCGTTGGTGTCCGTCAAAAACTCCGAGCGGTAGCCGATGAGCCCCCTCGCGGGTATCCTGAACTCAAGGTGGGTCGTCCCGCCCTCACGGGCGCCCATGTTATCGAGCTCGCCCTTGCGGGAGCCTATCTTTTCCATCACGGCGCCGACGTAGTTCTCCGGCACCTCGACTATCAGCAGCTCGACGGGCTCCATCAGCACGCCGTCGACCTCCTTGTAGATGACCTGCGGACGCGAGACCTGGAACTCGTAGCCCTGGCGGCGCATCGTTTCGATAAGTATGGAAAGGTGCAGCTCGCCCCTGCCCGAGACCTTGAAGGTGTCGGTGGAGTCGGTCTCCTCGACCCTCATGCTGACGTTGGTCTCGACCTCGCGGAAGAGCCTGGCGCGGATGTTGCGCGAGGTCACGAACTTGCCCTCGCGCCCTGCGAAGGGGCTGTCGTTGACGCAGAAGTTCATGGAGATCGTCGGCTCGTCTATCTTGATAAAGGGCAGCGGGTCGGGGTGCTCGTGCTCGCAAAGCGTCTCGCCGATGTTCAGGCCCTCTATGCCGGACACGCAGACGATGTCGCCGAACTTCGCAGATTCCGCCTCCTTGCGTGAAAGCTCCTCGAACTGATAGAGCTTCGAGACCCTGCAGTTCACGGTCGAGCCGTCCTGGCGGCACAGCACGGCGTTCTCGCCGCTCCTGACGACGCCGCGCTCGACCCTGCCCACGCCTATCCTGCCGACGTAGTCGTCGTAATCGAGGGATGAGAACAGCAGCTGGAACGGGCCGTCCGGGTCGCCCTGAGGTGCGGGTATCTCCCTTAAAATGGCGTCGAGCAGGGCGGACATGTCGCCCGTCCTGACGTCCGGGTCGGTCGAAGACCAGCCCTCTCGGGCGGAGGCGTAGACGACAGGGAACTCTATCTGGTCGTCGTCCGCGCCGAGGTCGATGAACAGGTCAAGGACTTCGTCTATGACCTCCGCGGGCCTCGCGCCGGGACGGTCGACCTTGTTGAGCACGACCAGAGCCTTCTTTTTGAGCGCCAGCGCCTTGCTGAGCACGAAGCGGGTCTGCGGCATGACGCCCTCGAAGGCGTCGACGAGCAGCAGAACGCCGTCGACCATGGTCATTATGCGCTCGACCTCGCCGCCGAAATCGGCGTGGCCGGGGGTGTCGACTATGTTTATCTTCACGCCCTTGTAGCGGACGGACGTGTTTTTGGACAGTATCGTTATGCCCCGCTCGCGCTCGAGGGGGTTGGAGTCCATGACGCGCTCGGCGACCTGCTCGTTCTCGCGGAAGATGCCGCTCTGGTGCAGCAGCCTGTCCACGAGGGTGGTCTTGCCGTGGTCGACGTGGGCTATTATCGCTATGTTCCGTAAATCTTCTCTCGTCTCCATCGGGTCTCCTCCCATACCCTCCATAATACCCCATCCGGTTCGGTTTTTCAACAGGAAAATGAGGTTAGCAGACAGCAGATAGCGGATAGCAGTTAGCAGATAAGAACCTGCCGCTGCGCGGCAGAACCTTGTTACTCGCTGCGCTCGTAATATGCCGATAGCTGTTAGCAGATAGCAAATAACGGATACGGTAGCGCGGCACCTCAGTGCCGCCCGCCCGAAGGGCGCCGCCGTTTAATTGCCCGCAATATGCGACGACGAGTAGGGGCGACCCGCGTGGTCGCCCGGAACCCGGGGCATCGACCCGCGTTATGTTAAAAAACGGAACAACGCCGCATTTTCCTGCCCGCCGGCAGCGGCTGCGGCGGGCGTCATCGCTCAGAAAAACGTTGCACGGACTGCGGGCCGTATGATATACTGCACCTGGATAATGATTACAGGAAAGAGTTCTTATGGAAACGACGGAAAAACAGCGCAAGGCCGCGCTCAGGAAGCAGCGCGAGATCGCGAAGTGGGAAAAGGAGAAGGCCCGCCCGAAGCGCAGGACTTATCTGATCTATATGGTCTTCCTCATCTGCCTTGTGTATATCACGGATGAGATCGCGTCGCAGATATGCGCGCAGATGAAGACCGAGATCGCGGCAGACCTGTTTTCGGGATTCGGGGACAAGTCCCTGTCCACGCTCGGCTCTCTGGAGCTGCTCTCATATCCCTGCATCGCGATATCGCTCTTTTATAAAACGCTGTCGGACCGTTACGGCCGCAGGCTGTTCCTTGTCGTCAATACCTTCGGCATGGCGCTCGGGATGACCATCATCTTCCTGTCGGGCAATATCCCGCTCTATATCGTCGGCTACTGCGTGATCTCGTTCTTCGTGCCGCACGATATGCAGGTGGTGTATATCATGGAGACGGCTCCTGCGAAGCGCCGCGCCAGGATCTATTCGCTGGTGCGGGCGGTCGCCACGCTGGGAGCCATGCTGATCCCTCTTCTGCGGCGTCTCTTTTTACATGACATTTCCCGGTGGCGCATGGTCTTTCTCGTCCCCGCGGTCATCGGCCTTGCCGCGTCGTTCCTGGCGCTCATCCTTTCGCGGGAGACGGACGCCTTTATCGACTCCCGCCTGAAATACCTGCGCATGAGCGAAGAGGAGCTCCTTGCGGAAAAAGCCGCGAAGGATGTCCGGAACGCCCAGGGCGGCTTTTTCGCCGCGCTGAAGTTCGCGATGGGCCGCAAACAGCTCCGCTGGCTCTACATCCTCATGGCGTTCCATAATCTCGGCTTCATCATCACCATGAACTACCAGCCCATGCTGTCCTACGGGTACGCGGAGCGTCTTGCCGCCACAGGCGCCGCGAAGACCGCGGAGGACGCGCTGAACGCGGTGACCTCCGGCACCGGCGAAGTGACGCAGGCCCTGTTCCTGTTCGCGCTCGGCAGCGCGGTATTCCAGTTCATCGTCGGCTTCGTCTCCGACAAGCTGGGGCGAAAGCCCGCGGCCGCGGTCATGTCCGCACTGACGCTGGCGACGCTGCTGTCGTTCACCTTCGGCTCGAAGCTGGGCTGGGCGCCGTGGCTCGTCGGCTTCATGACCGGCGCGTGCGTGGGCTCCTTCTGGTCCGTGGGCGACATCAACGTGATGATGATGTCGGAATCCTCGCCCACGAACCTGCGGTCCTCCGTCGCCTCCTCGGCTTACGTGATACAGGCGCTCGGCACCGTAGTCGGCATGGCGATCCTGCTGCCGACGCTCGGCGCGCTCGGCAATTCCGTGATAAGCACCGTGGTGCTGTGCATCTCCGCCCCGGGCATACTGATCGGCCTCCTGCTCGTGCTGTTCAAGACGCATGAGACGAAAGGAACGGACCTCGACGCCGTCACCGGATATGAGTGGGACTCGTCGGGGGAATTAGGCAGTAGGGAATAGGGAGTAGGGAATAGGGAGTAGGGAACGAGATCGTGAGTTTATTCCCGACCTTACAAAAAAGCCGACGGCTGGCAGCCGTCGGCTATCTGCATATTGTGAGCAAAGATCATCCAAGGTTCTGCCGCTTCGCGGCGGTGTCTTATTCGCTGGAATATATTTCTGCGGGCGACCACGCGGGTCGCCCCTACAAAAAGCCGCGCGCAGCGCCCTTCCGCTATCAGCTGTCAGCTATCTGCTATCTGCTATCTGCATATTACGAGCGAAGCGAGTAACAAGGTTCTGCCGCTTTGCGGCAGGTTCTTATCGGCTTTCTGCTAATTCTTCAGACTCTGTATCGGCGCGGGGATGCGGCCGCCGCGGGCGATGAAAACGTCGGGTTTTATACGGCTGACGGGCATCACGGGGCCACCGCCGAGGAGTCCGCCGAAGTCGAGGGTCTCGCCCTCTTTTTTGCCTATCGCGGGGATGAGTCTTACGGCGGTGGTCTTTGAGTTGACCATGCCTATCGCCGCCTCGTCCGCGATTATCGCGCTTATCGTCGCGGCGCTCGTGTCGCCGGGGATGATAATCATGTCGAGCCCGACGGAGCACACGGAGGTCATAGCCTCGAGCTTTTCGAGCCTAAGGTCGCCCTTTGATGCGGCGGCGATCATGCCCTCGTCCTCGCTGACGGGGATGAATGCGCCGGAGAGCCCGCCGACGTGGGAGGACGCCATCACGCCGCCCTTTTTGACCGCGTCGTTGAGCATCGCCAGGGCCGCCGTGGTGCCGGGTCCGCCTGTGGACTCGAGCCCGAGCTGTTCAAGTATCCTCGCGACCGAATCGCCGACCGCGGGGGTCGGCGCAAGGGAGAGGTCGACTATGCCGAAGGGCACGCCGAGCCTGTCCGAGGCCTCGCGCCCGACGAGCTGGCCCATGCGGGTTATCTTGAAGGCGGTGCGCTTGATGAGCTCCGCGGCGCCGGAGAGATCGAGCCCTTCGGAGCGTTCGAGGGTGCTCCTTACCACGCCGGGGCCGGAGACGCCGACGTTAATCACGCAGTCCGGCTCGCCGGGGCCGTGGAAGGCGCCCGCCATGAAGGGATTGTCCTCGGGGGCGTTGCAGAAAACGACGAGCTTCGCCGCGCCGATGCAGTTTTTGCCGGCGGTCAGCTTCGCGCTCTCAAGCACGGTCCCGCCCATGAGGGCGACGGCGTCCATGTTTATGCCCGCTTTCGTCGAGCCGACGTTGACGCTGGAGCATACGCGCTCCGTTTCGGCGAGGGCTTCTGGGATGGCGGATATCAGCTCCCTGTCCCCGGCGGAAAAGCCCTTGTGGACGAGGGCGGAAAAACCGCCGATGAAGTTCACGCCGCACTCCCGCGCAGCCCTTTCGAGCGTCTGGGCGAGCTCGGCGGCGCCCCTGCCGCCGCAGGAGGCAAGCAGCATGGAGCAGGGCGTGACGGATATCCTTTTGTTGACTATAGGTATGCCGAATTCCCGCTCTATCTCCACACAGACGGGCACGAGCCGCCCGGCGCAGCGGGTTATCTTGTCATAGACCCTGCTCCGCAGCGCGGCGGGGTCCGGATCGGCGCAGTCAAGCAGCGAAATGCCCATCGTCACGGTCCGCACGTCGAGGTTCTCGTCGCGGATCATGTCGATGGTCTCAAGTATGTCGCGTGTGCTCAGCATTATTGACTCCTGAAGCAGATAGCAGATAGCAGTTAGCGGATAGCTAAAGGGCCTGCGGCGCATTATAGAATAGCTAATAGCGTATTGCTGTCAGTTTTTTGTAGGGGCGGGCATGACCGCCCGGAGCCCCGGATGTAAACAAAGATTACGTCCCCGAACGAAACGCGGTCGTATCGCCGAGTAGGGGCGACCCGCGTGGTCGCCCGGAACACAGGGTATAAAACCGCGTTGTGTTCAAATACGATACGCCGCTTTATCTCCGGCAGGGAGGGTCCCGCCTGTCGGTCCGGTCCCGGTACGCCGGGGATTTATTCAGGCAAAGATCATACGTCGTGCATGGCGGAGAAGAGCTCCTCGCGCATGACGGTTATCTTGAGGCCGCGCTCCGCGCCGAGCCGGTCGAGCTCGGAGGCGAAGTCGACGAAGCCCACGTTGAGCGCGGACACGTCGGCTATCATTATCATCACGAAGTACTCGCGCAGTACGGACTGCGTGACGTCGGTTATGTTAGCTCCGTGTGCCGCGCAGGCGGCCGCGACGGACGCTAAGATGCCTACGGCGTCCTTGCCTATGACGGAAATAACTGCTCTCATGCTGCCTCCGGCAGGGCCGTCTCAATGAAATCGGGATAGAGGTCGTCGCCCACGAAGAACGTGAAATCCGTGTGGGACTCGCTTATCTCTGAGGTGAGCCCGAGCGTAAGCAGCCCGGAAAGGTCCATGCTCAATTCAAGCTCGATGACGAAGGTGTAGCTCAGGCGCATCGCGACCGGGCGCGAGGTCGTGCGGCTGACGAATATCGTAGAGGTCATGTCGGTCGCCTTGCCGGAGAGGAAATTGAACGACGCTTCGTCGCCGAGCATGCTCATTTCCGCGAACATCTCGGAGAACATGTCTTCACCGCCCAGACCGGAGAAGCGGAGCATGCCGCAGTCCGTCGGCAGCTCGGTGAACTCCTCGTCGGCAAGCCTGACGGAGATCTGCACGCAGTCGTCTATGACGGCGTCCTTGTAGCCGGCGACGCTGAAGCTGTCGCCGCCCGGCATCTCGCTGACGATCTCGGGACCGAGATCGTACAGTATGTCGGCGGTCGCGCCGCCCAGACAGCTCGCGGAAACGACGTCGGAGTCGAGTATGTTTTTGGACGAGTCGCTGAAGGTCGACTCGGTCGCGACGACGTTCTGCGTGAGGGAGGAATACATCTTGCCGTCCATTTTTTCGCCGTCGGAGGCCATCTCGAACAGCGCCATAAGCTCCTCGGGGCTGTCCGCGAGGGCCTTGAGGTCGTCGTTCATGTCGGTTATGGTGAAATGTATATCGTCGCAGGTGAAATACGAGATGCGGTTGTACTCCTCGTTCACCGCGCCGACGACGCTCCTGTAAAGCGCGATCGTTTCGGAGATATCGACGGTGTTCTCGTCGAGCCCGAGAGAGTAGCGCAGGGCCTGCCTCGCGTCGTCCGCGGCGATCACAAGGTCGGAGGTGCAGTCGTACACGGCAAAGAAGTCGCTGCCCTCGGCGGGAGGCTCGTCGAGCGTTATCGCCGCGCGCAGGATATCCCTGGCATCGGAGGCGGTCACCTCGCCGTCGCCGTCCGCGTCGCCTCGCAGGACGGTGGGCGTGTATTCAAAGACCTCGCCGTAAGCGGCGCAGGAGCCTGTTATGAGGCTTATCGCGATGACTGCGCAGAGGGCGGCAGTCAGCAGTCGTTTTGTCGTTTTCATAGCTGTTTTCCTTTCAGGGCGAAAGATACGGCGGGTCTGCCGCAACAATCATAACACAATTCGGTGAAAATGGCAACAGTTTTATTGAAACGTCGTCAGTCGGCGAGCGTTCCCATGGGGTCCCAGGGCTCGAGCTCTATGAGCTTTTCCTCCGCGTCGGCGGGGATGTCCAGATATTTTTTGTCTATGACGGCCTGATAGACGAAGCGGTCGAACCACGTGCCGCTGCAAAAATAGTAACCGCCGTTCGCGCCGTCCGGGCCGTAGCTGTTCTCTATCTTCCAGCGGTTGATCTCCCCTGTGCGCGGGTCCTCGTTGTACCCCGTCAGCGCCATAGCGTGGATCATGAAGCTGATCCCGTAATCCAGCCCGACGGTCTTGTCATAGCTGATACCGAGCCCCGTGAACATCGGGTCGTTGAAGCTTTTGTCGTCCCACAGGCTTCTGGCGCGGTCGCGGAACTTTGCGCTGTCCGACCCGAACCAGACGAGCTCGCCGTCCGAGAGCTGCCGCCTGACGAGCTCCCTGAACTCGTCCATGGGGACGTTGTAATAGCGCACGGGCCTGCCGCCGGCGACGTTGCCGAGCAGCTTGACCGTGTAGAGCCTGCCGAAGGGCTTGTCCGCCGTCGGAGCGTTTATGACGGAAACGAAGCGGTCGAGGAAGTTTCCGATATACTTTTCGGAAAAGGCGCGGGGCGTCATGTCCGGCTCGACGTGGTACTTCCCGCTCCTGTCGGTGTACTCGAAGTCGAAACTGCGCGGAGGCTCGGTGTAGAAGCGGCACAGGCAGTCGTAGACCTGGCGCAGGGCGTCCCTGCGGGCAGCGTCGATCTCTTCTGCGGACGCCCCGGCGGCAACGAGCTCCCTGAGCCTGTGGGCGGTCACCCGCATGAAGGCGGTGACGTGGCCGTTGACGGCGCCGGTGTTCTGCGTCTGTTCGGTCTCGGGCATCGCGTCCTTGGGGCAGATGCCGTATTTTTCTATGAGGTTGACGAACATGTCCCACTGGCCGCCGTCGCCGCCGTAGACGTTTTTCAGCAGCCAGCGCACGGTCTCGTCGCCTACGGGTCTGTCCGCCGTGGCGAGTATGTTGTTGAGAAAGTAGTTGCAGCGCTCGAACTTGTCCCAGAACGCGAGATACACCTGCGACAGCTCGAAGAACTCAAGGTCGAGCTCCCTGGCGACCCTCTCGCGCAGGATGTTCGTCGCGGCGTACAGCCAGCACCTGCCGGAGTGCTTCTGGTCGACAGACTTCATCGTCGGTATCTCGCAGGAAAACTGGAAATGCTGCTCCCTGCCCGACTGCGGCACGATGCCGAAGGTGTCGCTCTTGTTCCTGGCGAGCACGTTCGTCATGACGAGGCTCGCGGGGTCGGAGTTATACGCGTCTGAAAAATCCTTTATATCGGAAAAATCTATTTTTGAACTCATGATAAGGCTCCTTTTCTTTTTTGTCATTATACTATCGCCGAGGAATCTTGTAAATAATTTTCGTACGAAATCATTTTTCAATTCACCGGACGCTCTTGCCTGAAGCGAGAAAATGGTGTATTATTTCCTCAGAAATAAAATAAAGGAGTCCTTATGGACAAAAAGAAAAACTACGACAAGCTTGTCAAGGCGCTGCAGATCGTCAGCGCAGTATTCATGCTTGCGACGGCGGTCGTCTGCGTGGTTCTTCTCAAAAAGTACAACATCTCTATCAAGAACGCCTCGGAGCTGAGCCGGTACCTTTCCGGCGGAGTTTTCACCGTCGCGGCTGTACTGATCGGCTTCTCGGTGGTCAAGAGCTTCGCGCTGGTCTTCCCCCCGGCGATTCTTTTTGCGCTGTCGGGTATAGTATTTGATTCTTACCCTCTCGCCGTCACGGTGAATATGATCGCCACCGCGCTGTCGCTGATCCTTCCCTACTGGCTGGGCAGGTTCACAGGCAAAGGCATGGCGGAGAGCCTGTCGAAACGCTTCAAGGCGGTAAAAAAGCTGGATGACTTTGCCTCCGCCAACGACTTCGCCCTTGTGCTGGTCTTCAAGGCGGGCGGTCTTATGCCCTCCGATCTGTCGAGCCTTATATTCGGCGCGCTGAATATACCGTTCGGCAGGTACTTCCTCGCGGCGAATATCGGTATGCTGCCGCTGAATTTCCTCTGGACGCTCCTCGGCTTCAAGGGCGACCTCGCCAATCCGCTGAGCTACCTTTACGTCCTGCCGATACTCGTTTTCGCCGTCGTCGCTGCGGCCGGGATCAAATTTTATCAAAAACGTAAAAACCCGCCGGCTTGACGAAACCGGTCTTGTGCGGTATTATAGAAACAGTATTTTTTTATTCCGAAAATGTTCAGCTCCGGAGTTCCATACTCTGAACCTGAACCCAAAAAGAAAGAGAGATGCCCTTATGAACCGTGTCAGAAAGATCCTGAGTCTCGTTCTTGTCCTCGCGCTTGTCGCGGCGTTCATCCCCGCGTTTTCGCCCGTGAGAGCCGACGCCGCAGGCGGGAACGTCTTTGCCTTCTCCGGCGACAATCTCGCCTCCTCCATGTCGCAGTTTACCCAGTCCAACCCGTATACCGTGTCCGGCACAAACAAGGACCAGTACACCGACACCGGATACTATACCGCGACGCTGACCGAAGGCAAGACCTACATCCTGACCGCTAAATGCGACCTGCCCTGGGCAACGACGCACAACACCGCCGGTACAAACCCCGGTACGGCGGCAGTCTGGCTTTACCTGCGCAATTCCAGCGGCAGCATAATCAGCTACAGATTTTTCGACATGACCGGCGACCGCAACGTCTTCACCGCCCCGTCCGGCACCGGCAATACCGCTCAGATACGTCTGCAGATCTACGGCGACGGGACGAATACCTATACCGGCCATTTCTGGAACATCGGGCTGTACAGCGCGGACGACGTCGGTACGCTCACCGTCAATGCGGGCACCGGCATCGAGGGCGTTTACGCGACCGGTATGACGAATCTCCTGCCCGGGGCTTCGGGCTACACAGAGAGGAATCCCTACGTCATCTCCGGCTCGGGGAATGACGACTACAGGATCCTTGACGTTTACACCAGCGCAAACATGATCCCCGGCGACAGCTACACCATCTACGCAAAATCAAATCTCCCCTGGGCGACCGGGCACAACACCACCGGCACGAACCCAAATACCGCCGCCGTGTGGCTGTATTTCCGCGATTCGGGCGGAAACATCGTGGACTATCATTTCTTTAATATGACCGGCGATTCAGCGACCTTCAACGTGCCTGCCAACGCCGCCGGTACCGCGCAGCTGAGGCTTCAGGCTTACGGCAACGGCAGCGCGACCCACACCGCGAAGTTCTGGGACATCGTCCTTGTGAAGAACGACGACGGCAACATAGCCCAGTCCGACACCAACGTGCTGACCAAGGCTTACACAAAGAGCAGTCCCTACATCCTCACCGGCAACGCCAAGGACCGCTACGAGTACATAGATTCCTACAGCAAGTACAACCTCACGCCCGGAGACACATACGTTATCGGCGCGAAGTGCGACGCGGCCTGGGCAAGCACCCACAAGACCGACGGCTCCCAGCCCGGTCTGGCTGCCGTCTGGCTTGTGTTCTACGATACCTCCGGCGCGACGGTCACCCACAGCTTCTTCAACATGAACTCCGGCGGGGTCCAGACCTTTACCGTGCCCTCCGGCGCGACCGGCAAATGCCGCGTCCGCGTACAGCTTTACAGCAACGGCAGCACGAACTACACCGTCAAATTCTGGGATCTCTATTTGTACAAGCCCGCGTCCGCGCCGACGTCCATCGTCAACACCGCTTCCTACGATTACCCTGTGACGGTCGGGGCAACGGTAAAGACGGGTTACCACTGGGGCAGCTGGTCCGGCGCGCTTTCAAGCAGCAGTCAGACCTTCCGCTTCCGGATGCCCTCCTCCGCAAGCGCGACCCTCACCGCAAACGCCGAACCCAACAGCTACACGATAAACTTTGCCGGCAACGGCAGCACCGGGGGCTCCACCGCCGCCATGACCGCGTATTACGATCAGAGCGCTAACCTGACCGCCAACGGCTTCACAAAAACCGGCTACACCTTCGACCACTGGCTGTGTAACGGCGCGACATATGCCGACAAGGCTCCGATTAAGAACCTGACGGCCACGGACGGTGCGAGCTTTACCTTCACCGCGCAGTGGGCGCCGAATACCTATACGGTCGCGTTCGACGGCAACGGCAATACCGGCGGGACGGTCCCGTCCTCCTTCACGGCGACCTATGACACGCCCTTCGATATGCCCTCCGGCGTCCTGACAAAAACGGGCTATACCTTCGCGGGCTGGACCGTCGGGACGGACGGAACGACCGTATACGGCGCCGGCTCAAACGCGTCGAATCTGACCGCGGCCAACGGCGCGACGGTCACCATGTACGCGAAGTGGGTAAAGAATACCTATTCCGTAAGGTTCAACGGCAGCGGGGCGACCTCCGGGGATATGGACGATCTTGCCATGACCTACGACGAGGCGAAAAACCTTACCGCCAACGGCTTTGAGAAGACCGGGTATCACTTCCTCGGCTGGTCTCGGACCGCAGGAGCCGCCGCGCCGGACTACACCGACAGGCAGAGCGTCTCCAACCTGACCGCGGTCGCGGGCGTCGTTGTCGACCTCTACGCCGTGTGGGCGATCAACACCTACGCGGTGAGCTTCACGAGCTCCGGGGAGGGCTACACCGTCACACAGTCGCCCGCTGCGACCGTTGAACACGGCGGCAGCGTGAGCTTCCAGATATACCTCGACTCCGCCCACAGCCGCTCCGATGCGCCCGAGGTCACGGTGAGCAGCGGCGAGGTCTCGACCTCCCGCGACGGCTGCAGGATAACCTATACCGTGTCCGGCATCACCGGTGCACAGAGCATATCCGTCGGCGACGCGGCCGTGAACGTGTACGGCGTGACGTTCAGCGCCTCCGGCGTGGGCTATACCGTCACACAGCTGCCCGCGGCGACCGTCTCCGACGGCGGCTCGGTGTCGTTCTTCATTACGCTTGCGGCCGGATATTCCGACTCTCCCGCGCCGGAGGTGACGGCGACCAAGGGCTCCGTCAGG
>JAILDS010000217.1 GCA_024689165.1 Clostridia bacterium | reverse complement strand
CAGGGTTCGAATCCCCTCGGGTCGCAAAAACCGCCCTCTCGGGCGGTTTCCTTGGTGACCCAGCGGGGATTCGAACCCCGGACACCCTGCTTAAAAGGCAGGTGCTCTGCCGACTGAGCTACTGGATCATGATCCCCGCGCGGCGGGGAAACGGTCAGTGCGTGAACGCGAGAAGAAGAACGACGCCGAGCGTGAGCACGAAGAAAATGATCGCAAGGATCTTGGTCCATTTTGAAAGCTTGGCTTCAATGGACCTGCCCTTGTTCTTGCCCAAAAACGTCTCGGCTCCGCCGGCGATGACGCCGGAAAGCCCCGCCTCACGGCTCTGCTGAAGAAGAACGATGATGATGATCGCAATTGCTACGATGATAAGAAGAGCTCCGAGAACTATTTCCAAGGGGGACATAAAATAACCTTCTTTCGGACGATAAAACAATTATTACTGCATAAAAAACAACGGGCGGTCAAAAACCGCTTGAGTATCTTAACACAGCGAAAATCATAAAGTCAAGTACAAAAATCAACTTTTTTCCGGGCTGTTTTATGAATTACGACAAAAAACCCCGAGGTCGGATAAAAAGAGGTCAAAAAGCTTGACAAACGCTGCGGCATGTGTTATCCATAAATAGCGTTTTAGCGTGGTAAAGCGGTAACGCGGTACCACAATAAAGATTGTGAGGTTTTTAAAGATGAAGAAAACTGTTTCGATCCTGCTCGCCGTCCTTCTTCTTATCGGCGCCGTCGCCGCTCTCGCAGCCTGCGGCTCGAAGACGGACGACGTGACGACCACCGCCGCCGAGGCGGAAAGCAAGGACGCATCGCCGGCCTCCGCCGGAGTCGTATTCACGATGGGCATCGACCCGGAATATCCTCCTTTCAGCTATCTCGGCGACGACGGCGAGTACACCGGCTTTGACGTCGAGGTCTGCCAGGCTGTCTGCCAGAAGCTCGGCTGGGAGTTCAAGGTATTCGCGGTCAACTGGGATGAAAAGCTCATTCAGCTCGACTCCAACGAGTGCGACTGCGTATGGTCCGGCATGACCATACTCGACTCGATGAAAGAGGCGGGCTATGTGATCAGCGAGCCGTATTTCGACAATGAGCAGGTCCTGCTCGTCAAGGACGACAGCGAGATCAATACTTCCGCCGACCTTGCCGGGAAGACCGTCGCCGTCCAGCTCGGCACCTCCGGCGAAGCTCTTCTGGGCGACGACCTTGCCGACCTTGCCGCGACCTTCGGCGATCTCGTGACCTGCGACAGCTTCGTCAAGTGCTTCACCGAGCTTGCGGGCAACGCCGTCGAGGCCGTGTTCGTCGACAAGCCTGTCGCTGAGAGCTACGTTGAGGAAAACGAAGGCTTCAGGATCATCGACGAGGATCTCGGAGCCGAGCAGTACGGCATCGCGTTCCGTGCCGGCGACGCTGAGCTCTGCGCCCAGGTCGAAGCCGCAGTCAAGGAGCTTTGCGAGGACGGCACCTACGCCGCGATAGCCGAGAAATACCCCACCATCACCGCAAACCTTATTTATCTCCACTGACAAGCATAACCGTGTAAAGGGACGCTGATCTTCAGGGGCGCGCCGATATCATTCGGCTCCTATCGGTCGGCGTTCCTTTTTCGGTTCTTTCAAAAGGTCGTCAGATATGTCTTTAACAACGATGATTTGGAAAATGGCAAGCGGGCTCGGCGAGACCTGCGCCATTTTTTTCCTGACCCTGATCTTTGCCATACCACTGGGTATGGTCGTCGCCCTCATGCGTCGCAGCAGGTTCAAGGTCCTTTCGCTGATCTCGGGCTTTTTCATCTCCGTTCTGCGAGGCACGCCCCTGATGCTCCAGCTGCTCGCCGTGACTTACGGGCCGTACTATATATTCGGCGTCAGCGTGTCGAGGAACAAGCTGATACCGGTAGTCATCGCGTTTTCGATCAATTACGCCGCATATTTCGCCGAGATATACCGCAGCGGCATCGAATCGATCCCCATCGGGCAGTATGAGGCTTCACAGGTCCTCGGCTACACGAAGCTGCAGACCTTCATGAAGATCATACTCCCGCAGGTCATCAGGCGTATCCTGCCGAGCATGACGAACGAGATCGTGACGCTTGTCAAGGACACCTCCATGGCGTTCACCGTCTCTTACGTTGAGATATTTACTCTTGCCAAGCAGATCGCGAACTCTCAGACGAGCTTCATGCCTTTCATAGTGGCAGGCGTATTCTACTACGTTTTCAATTTCATTGTCAGCTTCGTTATGCGAAGGGTCGAAAAGGCAATGAATTATTACACGCTTTGACGGAGGGTAAGGATGAGCGTTCTGAGCATGACGGGCATTCGCAAGGCCTTCGGTGACCATACAGTACTCAAAGACATTTCACTTCACGTCGACAAGCGTGAGGTCGTATCGATAATCGGTCCTTCCGGCTCCGGAAAATCGACTCTGCTGAGATGCGCCGCCTTTCTTGAGACGATCGACTCGGGCGAGATCGCGTATATGGACAGGCCCGCGGTGCGGACCGTCAACGGAAAAGCCGTGTATGAAAAGGACCTGAAGCCTTTCAGAAGGGATTTCGGGCTGGTCTTTCAGAATTTCAATCTGTTCCCGCATTACTCAGTAATGAAAAACGTTACGGACGCGCCCCTTCGCGTACAGAAGCGCGACAAGCAGGAGGTACGCGCCGAAGCGGAGAAGCTGCTTGAGAAAATGGGTCTGTCCGACAAGGCGGACGCGTACCCCTGCGAGCTTTCCGGCGGGCAGCAGCAGCGCGTTTCCATAGTCCGGGCGCTGATGATGAATCCCGAGATACTGTTTTTTGACGAGCCTACCTCGGCCCTCGACCCGGAGCTGACCGGAGAGGTGCTCAAGGTAATAAAGCAGCTTGCCGACGAAAAAATGACCATGGTCATCGTCACGCACGAGATGGCGTTCGCGCACTCTATCTCCGACAGGGTCATTTTTATGGACTGCGGCGTGATCGTCGAACAGGGCACCCCCAGGGAGCTGTTCGAGGGGACCCGGAAGGAAAGAACAAGGCAGTTCCTGCAGAATTACAATCAGGCCATGGGCGTCAGGGAACAGGACAGCGCACCGGAAGCGTGACGGAAGAAAAAATGACGGCAGAATATACCCTGTTCGACCCCACTAAAAACGTGACCGCTCTGGTGACGACGGAGATCGATCCCGATCTCCGCGCGGCCGCGGCCGCAAAGATCATGGAAAAAGAACCCGCTTGCGAACAGGTGGGCTTTGTTTATACCGACCGCGACGGACGCTCCCGGCTCGATATGGCGGGAGGCGAATTCTGCGGCAACGCGTCGATGGCGGCAGGGCTCCTTTTCGCTCCCGAGCCCGCCTTACGGCAGCCGGAGCTCCTGCCCGGCTGCTCCGAAGCCCCTTATTCGGCAGAGCTTTACGTTTCCGGAACACCGGGCCCGGTCGAGGTCGCGGTAATGCCCTGGCCCGACGGAGCGTTCGGCTGTTCGGTCAGAATGCCCCGGCCGGAAAAGATCTTTTCTGCGGAATTGCCGTTTGAGGGCAAAACGTACCGCCTGCCGGTCGTGAGCTTCCCGGGGATCTCTCACGTCATAGTCCGGTCCGGTCTTTTCACCCGAGAACAGGCCGAGAAGGCGGTCAGAATTTGGTGCCGCGAGCTCGGCGTCTCCGCCCTCGGTATAATGAACATCGAAAGCCCCGTCCCGGGCGATAAAATGATACAGTCCGGCGCCGAGGCTTTGAAAATGGTCCCTCTTGTTTTCGTTCCCGCTGCGGACACTCTGTTCTGGGAAAGCTCCTGCGCGTCGGGCTCCGCCGCGCTCGGCGCTTACGTGTTGTCGCTCCCCGGAGCGGAAAACGAAACGGAAGCTGCAGCGGTCGATATAAGCCAGCCCGGC
>JAILDS010000079.1 GCA_024689165.1 Clostridia bacterium | reverse complement strand
AGCTGCCTGGGCGGCGGCGAGGCGGGCGATCGTTACTCTGAAGGGAGAGCAGGAGACGTAGTCGAGGCCGATCTCGTGGCAGAACTCCACGGAGGTCGGGTCGCCGCCGTGCTCGCCGCAGATGCCGCAGTGCAGCTTGGGGTTCTCGGCCTTGCCGAGCTTGACGGCGGTCTTCATGAGCGAGCCGACGCCGCTCCTGTCGAGCTTGGCGAACGGATCGTTCTCGAAGATCTTCGCGTCGTAGTACGCGCCGAGGAACTTGCCGGCGTCGTCGCGGGAGAAGCCGTAGGTCATCTGGGTGAGGTCGTTGGTGCCGAAGCAGAAGAAGTCGGCGTCCTTGGCGATCTCATCGGCGGTGAGGGCGGCTCTCGGGATCTCGATCATCGTGCCGACCTCATACTTGAGCTCGACGCCCGCGGCGGCGATCTCGGCGTCGGCGGTCTCGATGACCGTCTTCTTGACGTACTTGAGCTCCTTCGTGTCGCAGACGAGCGGGATCATGATCTCGGGGACGATGCTCCAGTCGGGATGCCTCGCGGCGACGGCGATGGCGGCGCGGATGACGGCCTTGGTCTGCATGACGGCGATCTCGGGATAGGTGACCGCGAGACGGCAGCCTCTGTGACCCATCATCGGGTTGAACTCGTGCAGGGAGGAAATTATCGCCTTGATGTCCTCGACGCTCTTGTTCTGGGCGGCGGCGAGCTTGGCGATCTCTTCCTCGGTGGTGGGCACGAACTCGTGCAGCGGCGGGTCAAGGAAGCGGATGGTGACCGGGCAGCCCTCGAGAGCCTCGTAAAGAGCCTCGAAGTCGCCCTGCTGGTAGGGAAGGATCTTCTCAAGGGCGGCCTCGCGCTCCTCAACGGTGTCGGAGCAGATCATCTCGCGGAAGGCGGCGATCCTGTCCTCGGCGAAGAACATATGCTCGGTGCGGCAGAGGCCGATGCCCTCGGCGCCCAGCTCGCGGGCTCTCTTCGCGTCCTCGGGAGTGTCGGCGTTGGTGCGGACCTTGAGCTTGCGGTACTTGTCAGCCCAGCCCATGATGGTGCCGAACTCGCCGGCGATGTTGGCGTCGATGGTCGGGATGACGCCCTCGTAGATATTGCCGGTGGTGCCGTCGAGAGAGATGTAGTCGCCCTCGGCGATGGTCTTGCCGGCGAGGGTGAAGCGCTTGTTCTCCTCGTCCATGTTGATGTCGCCGCAGCCGGAGACGCAGCACTCGCCCATGCCCCTGGCGACGACGGCGGCGTGAGAGGTCATGCCGCCCCTGACGGTGAGGATGCCCTCGGCGGCCTTCATGCCCGCGATGTCCTCGGGAGAGGTCTCAAGGCGGACAAGGACGACCTTTTCGCCCCTGGCAGCCCAGGCTTCCGCGTCCTCTGCGGTGAAGACGACCTTGCCGCAGGCAGCGCCGGGAGAGGCGCCCAGGCCCTTGCCCATGGGGGTAGCGGCCTTGAGGGCCTTGGGGTCGAACTGCGGGTGCAGGAGGGTGTCGAGGTTCCTGGGGTCGATCATGGCAACGGCCTCGGCCTCGCTGCGCATGCCCTCTTCAACGAGGTCGCAGGCGATCTTCAGAGCCGCCTGAGCGGTGCGCTTGCCGTTCCTGGTCTGGAGCATGTAGAGCTTGCCGTGCTCGACGGTGAACTCCATGTCCTGCATGTCCCTGTAATGGCTCTCGAGCGTCTTGCAGACGTCGACGAACTGCGCGAAGGCCTCGGGGAACTTCTCTTCCATTTCGGAGATGTGCATCGGGGTGCGGACGCCGGCGACGACGTCTTCGCCCTGGGCATTGGTGAGGAACTCACCGAACAGGCCCTTGTTGCCGGTAGCGGGGTCGCGGGTGAAAGCGACGCCGGTGCCGCAGTCGTCGCCCATGTTGCCGAAGGCCATGGACTGGACGTTGACCGCGGTGCCCCAGGAATAGGGGATGTCGTTGTCGCGGCGGTAGACGTTGGCTCTCGGGTTGTCCCAGGAGCGGAAAACGGCCTTGATCGCGCCGACGAGCTGCTCGAGCGGGTCGGAGGGGAAGTCGGAACCGATCTTCGCCTTGTATTCGTCCTTGAACTTGAAGGCAAGCTCCTTAAGGTCGGCGGCGGTGAGCTCCACGTCCTGCTTCACGCCGCGGGCTTCCTTCATCTCGTCGATGAGCTGCTCGAAGTACTTCTTGCCGACTTCCATGACGACGTCGGAGTACATCTGGATGAACCTGCGGTAGCAGTCCCAGGCCCAGCGCTCGTTGCCGGACTTCTCCGCCAGGACGGCGACGACGTCCTCGTTGAGGCCGAGGTTGAGGATGGTGTCCATCATGCCGGGCATGGAGGCCCTTGCGCCGGAACGGACGGAGACGAGCAGCGGGTTGTCGACGGAGCCGAACTTCTTGCCGGTGATCTTCTCAAGATGGTCGACGTGCTCCATGACCTCAGCCATGATCTCGTCGGCGATCTTCCTGCCGTCGTCATAGTAGCGGGTGCAGGCCTCGGTGGTGATGGTGAAGCCCTGGGGCACGGGGAGACCGATGTTGGTCATCTCCGCAAGGTTGGCGCCCTTGCCGCCGAGGAGCTCGCGCATGTTGGCGTTGCCTTCGCTGAAATCGTAAACGTACTTAACAGCCATTTTATCCCTCCGATAAAAATATTAACGTGTCGGTATGCGCATACGCGCAGAAAAGACCGCGGAAAAACCGCGGTCTTCATTGTATCACAGCCCTTTGTTGTTTGCAAGTTCGGCTGTTTGGGAATAGTGACGAAAAAACAAGCGCGCGCGGGTATTTTTTTAGGGCAATACCGCATAAATAAGGTGCGCGGATTGCGCAGCAGGATTTTTCGTCAGCTCGTACAGATCCGACGCTGGAAACCTGACGGTTTTCAAGGAGGATTTGTGCGGGATGACGGAATAATAATCAAGCAAGGCGTGCGCCGCTGTTTTTGCGGTATTGCCCAAGGACAATACCGCATAATCAGTGAACGCCGGACGTCCCACGTTCACTGCCGCGCAGACTCCATGAAATCCCCGAACGCCTGCTTTACCGGGGCAGGGTCGCCGCAGACGACGAGCACCGCGTAGGGCCCCGCCGTGAAGATCAGGGCGTCGTTCAGCTTCGGGACCTCTGACGGACCGTAGGTCTCATACAGACGGATGCGTTCTTCGACGTGGTCCTGCAGGCTCTGCCGTGCCTCCTCGGCGTCCTTTTCGTCCTTCACGGCGATGACGGCGGCTTCGTCCGCGCTGCGCGCGCCGTCCTCGGCGTACAGCAGCAGGAACTCGCTTACGAGACCGTAGTCGAGCCCCGAGATGTGCGAAAACAGGTTTTCGGCGTTGTCGTCGGAGGAACTGACGTACAGAATGTTCTCCTCGGAGCCCATGGCTTCGAGCATGCTGCGGCTGAGGTCGTACATGCTCACGTCCGCGGGGTAATCGCTCTTCGCGGGGCCGCAGGACGCAAGCGCGAGGACAAACGAAAGGACCAGCGCGAGGCAAACAGCCTTCTTCATAGTCTTACCCCTTTGCGACGACCGTTCCGTCGCCGTCATAGCCGTAGTATGACGTCACGACCTCATCATAGTCGTCCCCGTAGCCGTATTTGAAGTCGTCGTAGTCGAGCTCGGTGCCGAAGGCCTCGTTCACCGCGTCGGAGATCTTCTCCATCTCCTCGTCGGTCAGGCCGTAATCGGTCTCTTCGCCGTTGCTGCCGACGAACAGGCAGAGCGTGTACAGTCCGTCCTCCTCGAGCCAGTAGCTGTCGAGCATGCAGTTCTCGAAGCCGTCGACGTAATTGACCGCGCCGGAGAGCATCTCGACCATATAGGACGCGGCGGGCTCGTTCTCTATCGGCTCGGTGACGCGGCACGCCATGGCCGTTTTGCCTTCTGAAAGAGCGTCCATAACGGTCTGCGGGATCTCGTAGATGTTTTTGACGTCAACGCCGTTGTATACCGCGAAGTTGTACTTCGTGCCCTCCGCCGCCGGGAAGAACTCGGTGTTCCATTCCTCGTCCTGGGCGCGGACGGCGTCGGTCATGTTGAAATGGCGGTAGCTGCCGTTCGGAGAGTCGAAATAGCAGTCGGTATGGTACCAGTCGCCGTCGAGATGCACGAGGTCCCAGGAATGCGTCAGCCAGCTGTCGTGGACGACCATGCACTCGATGCCCAGCATCTGCATGAAAAGCCGGAAGGTGGTCGCGTAACCGACGCAGACGGCGCTGCCGTACTTGAGCACGCCGTAGGGGTTGTCGGAATCCTTGCCCGTATTGGGTATGACCGTCAGAATGCCGGCGTCGTTCTCGAGCTCGCGGGTCAGGTATTCGTAGACCGCGGCCTCCTTGTCGACGTCGGACATTTCGTCGGTGATTATGTCGTCTATCACGTCCGACGCCATCTGCAGGGTCTCCTTGTCGCGGTCGGACAGGGCTGAGCTGTCGCCGGAGATATACGCGTCGGAGATATGTTTTGTAGACTTTATCTCGAACTCGCCGGCGATGGTCACGTCGTCCTCCTGCGCGACGTCGTCCGCTTCGTAATCGTCGTCGGTCGGACAGAACGCTCCGAGCTGGAAGGCGAGGCTGACGCCGGACATGGCGACGGACAGCAGTATGAGCAGGCACATGAATACGGCGAGTATCTTAAGGCCGACGTGGCGGTCCTTCTTCGGCTCGCGCGGGGGCTGCGGCGAAGCGAAGTCCTGCGGGGCGGCGGGTTCTGTCGGACCGTTCACGGCGGGTCCTGCCGGGTTGAATTCATCCATGGTCTTTCTCCTATATACGGATATACGGTACCCTTACGATAGCACCGCGGCGGATGCAAGTCAAGAAAATAAAGGTTTTGTTTAAAATCCTTCTTTTTATTGACTTTTTCAACGGATCAGATATAATGCTTACGCGCGCGGTCTCCGGCCGCGGCAAAAAAGGAGGGGTCTTTATGAGCGGTCTGTTCGCGTGGATAAAATCTCTTTTCATGAAGCTTATCACGTTCCTGCGCCTGCGGGGCGTCGGTCCGGTCGTCGCCGACTTCGAGGAGGCCTCGGTCCCGGAGCCGCCCTTCGACGCGGTCTGCTATTACGGCTGCCCCAACAGCAACAAGGCAAAGAAGCTGCAGCTCGGCAAAAAGGCATTAAGGTAAGGCAAAAACACTTTCGCCGC
>JAILDS010000030.1 GCA_024689165.1 Clostridia bacterium | reverse complement strand
ACAGACTTGAGATCACGATGGACAAGGCCAAGATAGTCGTTACCGACGCTGCTAAGATCAGCCTTTATGAACTCGACAGCAGCCTTACGGACTATATTTACGGCAGCAAGGAGGGCTTTGCCAAGGTCTCCGGCAAGGACGTAGAGATCGTGACCGACGGCTTCAACCCGCAGCACTCCGGCGTTATGAACGCATTTGCCGCTCACATTCTTCGCGGCGAGCCGCTCGTTGCGGAGGGGCAGGAGGGCATCAACGGCCTTATGATCTCCAACGCCGCTTTCCTTTCAAGCTGGCTCGGCAAGCCGGTCAAGCTCCCGATAGACGAAGAGCTGTATTGGGAAGAACTTAAAAAGCGCATCGACGGTTCACGCGCCAAGAGCCGCGTAGTCGAGCAGGTCCAGGCTGATATGTCCGGTACTTTTTGATTTGTTGTAATTAAACAAAAAACCCACCATGATATCTTCAGGCATCGGAAGTATCATGGTGGGTTTTTCATGCATTGATCACGAAGCCGGAATGCCGGCTGTCGTTTGCAGTTGATTCGAAACAAAACGCCTTCGGCAATCATAACAAGTTATATATGAATTAAATTATCCAAAATACAGCTTATCGCTTTAAAACTTTTGGAAAATGTTATATAATGTTACCGTAATCTGAAAAAAGGTGCTGTTTGTATGAAAAAACACATATATGCAAATAAGATCGCGGCGGTTTTGCTGACGGTCGTGATGCTTTTGACCGCGCTTTGTCCCGCTTCGTTTGCAGGTGCACAGCGCAAAACCGATGAACCTCAGTGGTCTTTCACAGCCGCGCCTGAAAAGTCTTCCTACGAGGCGGGTGAAGAGATCGTGATCCGCGCCGTGCTGACGAATAACTCCTTCGGCGATATGAAGGACGTTGAGCTGAGTCTGCGGTACTCAAAGAGCGATACCTACCTTGTCACGGGCGACGTGTGGTATTATCTGGATACGTTGGAGGGCGGCAAGACATTGGATAAGACGTTCAACCTGTTTGAAAACGCGCAGGCGCAGACTGTCGGCGAAAAGTACGGAACGCTGCTTGCAAGGATCATACGGTTTTTCGGCTGGCTGGCAAGCATCCTGTCTCCATTCATCCGACATTCCAAGAGCGTCTCCAACCGCGCTTTTGATGATTTTCCACAGGGCCTGACCGGCGTGCTCGCCCCGAAGACCATCCGTCGGGCGGGAGAATGTTCGTTCACTTACGCTGGGCAGGAGATCACATGCACCTTTACTTTGAGTTACCGGACGCCTGTTTCCCTTTCGCCCGGGGAAGTGACAAAAGCAGGAGAGCGGGGAACGCCATATCAGCTCGACGCGACTGTCACTCCCAAAGCCGACGAAGTCGCAGGCCTTGTCTTCGGCGCTGAACTGTCCGAGAGCTTCAACGGCGGTTTCTTCTGGCTCAACGCCGAGCAGGACCGGGCGGGGATCGCCGGAATGAAAGACGGCGTTCCCGAGTTCCTTTCGACGAAATACGCTGCACTTACACCCGGCGAGTCTTACCGCGTCAGACTTCAGTACGACGGCAGCCGTGTGATCGCGTGGCTGTACAACAACCCGCTTGACGCCGATCCGTATCCGATGTTCGATCTGCCTATCTCATTTGACGGCACGGACGCGGGCGTCTGCGGCGAGGCGAAGGACGTCCTTCTTCAGGACGCTCCGCCCGCCTATGACGGGCCGACTTACTCCAACCCGCTCTATCCCAACAGCGCGGATCCCTTCGTGCTATTTGAGGACGGAGTCTATTACCTCTACGCCACCAACAACGGCACAGGCTTCAGCGCCGCCGCGTCGACCGACCTTGTCCACTGGACGGATATCGGCCAGGTGGCGTTCAAAGACGATATAGTGGGCGACTATAATTTCTGGGCGCCGGAGGTATACAAATACAACGGCAGGTTCTATCTTTTCTACACCGCGCAGGCGCATTTGGGCGTTGCAGTTGCTGACAGCCCCGCCGGACCTTTTATCAGGACCTCCGATGATTTCCTGATGGAGCGGGAGGCCATCGACGGCCACGTTTTCTTTGACGACGACGGCAGGATATATCTCTACGTCGTCCACTTCGATTCCGGAAACCACATCTGGGTGTACGATCTCAACGACGACCTGACGTCAGTGAAGGAGGGCACGGGTGTCAAGCTTACATTCCCCGAGGGCTGGGAGGGCCGGATCAACGAAGGCCCCGCCGTGCTGAAGCACAACGGGACCTATTACCTGACCTATTCCGGCGACGACTACCGGAGCGTAAACTATGCCGTAGCCTATATGACCTCAGACAGCCCCACAGGCCCCTTCACCCGATATGAGGGCAACCCCATGCTTCGGCCGGATTCTTTCATTCACGGCACCGGGCACCACTGCTTTACGTATTCTCCGGACGGCACTGAGATGTTCATCGTCTATCACAGCCACAACACGCTCACTCAGGTCCATCCCCGCGCTCTGAACATCGACCGGGTCAAATTCGTCCCGCGTGAAAACGGGCCCGACCTTCTTGTCGCCTGCGGCCCTACCGTCACCCCACAACCCATGCCGTCGGGGAGTTGAATAATTTGAATTTACTTTCCGGATTGGGATTGCTTATAATAAATTCATTATGGTTTTAACAAGGTGAGAAAAATGAAGTTTTTGAAAAGAATGGTCTGCCTGCTCCTGGTTCTTCTGATTGCCGCCGTCATGGAGCCGGTCTGTTTCGCGCTGAGCGAGAAACCGGTACTGCATTTTGACGCTGACGGCGATTTTGTCATTTTGCATCTGACAGACTGGCACTGCGACTATCCTCTGCCCGAGGTTCATAAACAGTTGGTGCTCGAATCCGTCGCCGAGGCAAAGCCGGATCTTGTCGTGCTGGGCGGCGATCTCTCCGAGGCGGCGACAGAGGATCAGCCCGCCGCCATCCGGGAGATCTGCGAACTGTTCGTTCAGGCTGAGATCCCGTTCGTTATCACTTTCGGCAACCACGATTATATGCACGGGTATTCTATCGACGAAATGTTCGCGTTCTATAAGGAATATGGCGGCGAATTCTTCATCGGCACAGATGAAGAGCCCGAGCTCTTCGGATGCGGTACCTGCAGTATCCCAGTTTAGTCAAACGACGTCAGCCGCGTGGCATATAACATTTATTGTTTCGATTCCGGGGATTCCGTTGAGGGAAAAGGCTACGATTCCGTACATCCCGACCAGATCGAATGGTATCAGGCAAAGGCGGAATCACTGAAAAACGGGAACGGGGGAAATTACGTGCCCTCGGTCGTATTTCAGCATATCATCGTACAGGAGATCTACGATAAGCTTTTTCCTGTCGCAAAGAATTACAATCTTGGAGTCAGGGAATACGACTCCGAAACCTACGATCTGGTGCCGATCCCGAACCTTTCCAATATGCGCGACGGCTATATCTTTGAAAAGCCCTGCCCGGGTTATTATAATCACGGACAACTCGAAGCTATGAGCAAAAACGGCGACGTGCGGGCGATCTTCTGCGGCCACGACCATTACAACAGCTTTACCGTTGAGATCGACGGCGTGGATATCGTCAACACTCCCAGCATAAAACCGCATATCCTTCTGAGAAAAATCAATTGGGGTCCCAGGGTCATTACGCTCCACGAGGACGGCGGGTATGAAAGCAGGGTCCTCACGGCCTGCGAACTCGCGGAAAAACAGGGCTCGGAGCTCGTTTCGGTCGGCGGCGTTTCACGGGTGGAGCTGTTTATGGTTAAGATCTGGAAAGCGTTTGCGGATTTTTCTCAGAATATCTGGAAGAAGGTAACCGATCTTATTTATAAATTCTGAACGAACGACCGTGAAATAATGACAGAACACGTATCGGAAAGGAAAAGATAATGGTACCTTTGAAATTTTACCTGATAACGGATACGCACTATTTTGCCCCCGACCTCGACGCGTTCGGAGACGCGTATGAGGAATTCATGGACGGCGAGCAGAAGTGTTTTGCCGAAACCGCCGCAATCGACAAAGCCGCGTTTGAGTGGCTTGAAAATGCGGACGACGCCGACATAGTCCTGATCGCGGGGGATCTCTCCTTTAACGGCGAGAAAAAGAGCAACGAGGCGTTTTCCGGACTGCTGCATGATTTCAAAGAGAAAAGCGGTAAGCGTATCTTCGCCGTGACCGCAGGGCATGATTTCAACGACCATCCGTTCGCATTCAATGAAAGCGGCCGTCTGGAACCTGAGGGTACCGGGTTTTCGGAGCTTTTGGGCTATTACTCGGATTTCGGTTATAAAGACGCGGTCGCCTTCAATGAAAAGCACCTTTCCTATGTGGCGGAGCTTTCAGAGGACGTGCGTCTGCTTGTGATCTGCAACGATATCGAAGGAAAAAAGCATATCGCATACGACGATGAGTTCCTCGGCTGGATAGAAGAACAGGCGAAAAAAGCGCGGGCAGGCGGCAAAATGATGATCGCGATGGAGCACTACCCCGTGCTTCCCGGCCAGCCGATACTTGCCCTGATCGGGGACGCCCGGCAGGCGGAAGCTCAAAAGCTGATCGAAACTCTGGCAGATAACGGCGTTCACCTGATCTTCACCGGTCATATGCACAATCAGAGCATCAATATGACGCAGACGGCGAAGGGCAATAGATTCTATGACGTCTGCACCGGCTCAGCCATCGGCTGGCCCGCTTTCATGCGGCGCGTGACGATACAGGATGAGGAGACCGTTTTTGTCGAAAGCGTTCCCGTCCCCGATTTCGATTGGGATAAAAAAGGCCTCACGGGTGAGGAATACCTGAAGGCGCAGTTCGACAGACTGATCCGCACGCTGATCGAACGTATGCGGACGGATCCCGAACGGTTCATGCGCAAGGTCAATATCAAGCCGACGCCGCTGCTGCAAAAGGTTTTCCCGGTCCTTGGGAAAAAGCTCTCGAAAATGACTGTCGGCGGTTTTGCCCGCCTGTTCCTGGTCAGTGCAGACCCGCAGATCAGGAAAGATCCCTTTGTGGAGTTCGCGGTGTCGTTCGTTCGCAGCGTGTTCGAGGGGAACCAGCCTTACGTGGAGGGCACTCCCGGCGGCGATACGCTCTTGAAAGTATTCAAACGCATCGGCAGGTTCGTGAAGACCTTGAAGGGTTCGCAGGGCGAAACGCTCGATTTTTATGAAACGATGAAGCACACGGTCGGCAATTACGGAATCGACGATTACAAAGCCGTGCTGAAATTAAAATAAGGCAGCACCGCAACAAGAAGCTTGCGGTCAATAGCCGCTTGAAGCCGCGTGGAATGCAACGAGGCTCTGCCGGGAATCGGCAGAGCCTCGTTTTTTGCACCTAAAAAAATCAGAGTTCACCTTGACGCGGAATTCATGCTGATTTAATCAGAACAGGTTTCTGACAGCTATTCCCGCTGCTCCGGCGATAACGATCAGAAGTATCGGCGAAATACCGTTTTTGAACAGCTTCTTTGACGCAAACCATACAACGGCGAGAAATGCGGTCAATATCAAGGCTTTTATATCGGGGACCGGGGCCTGTACCGGGCCGATGACGTTTTTTAGCGCCATAAAGGCTCCGGTGGAGAGGATGATGCCTGCTATACACGGCTTGAGAGTGCCCATAGCGGATCGGAACCCGGCGTTAGTCATCGCCCTTTTCATTACCTTCATAAGAACGAGTACGAACAGGAACGCGGGGAGCACGACCGCGGCGGTCGCGATCGCGGCTCCGGGAAGACCTCCCTGAGAAGAGCCGATATAGGTCGCCATATTGACCATTATGGGGCCGGGCGTGCTTTCGCTGACCGCTATCATGTCCGACAGCATCGCGTCATCCATCCAGCCGTTCGACAGAACGGTCTCTCTTATCAGCGGGACCGCAGCGTAACCGCCGCCGAAGGTGAACGCGCCGATCTTAAGGAACTCGAGGAATAGCTTCAGGTAGATCATTCAGCTTCGCCTCCCGCGCGTTTTCTTCGGGCCAGCCAGATCGCGAGACCTACCGCCGCTGCAAGAAGCATCAGCGCCACAGAGCTGATTTTCAGCGCAAAAACATTCACGGCGGTCATAAGGAGGAACGATACTGTGCCGATTGAGATCGTCAGCGCGTTTTTGGGAAGCTTTGAGAACAGCTTTATCGCGGCGTCGATTATGAGTATCCCGACGGCAATCTTTATTCCGTAAAAAGCGCCTGCGACCCACTTGTTTTCAAGGAATCCGTCGATGAAAAATGAGATGACGAGTATTATCACGAATGACGGGACTATCACCCCGAACGTCGCTGCCAGAGCGCCCGGTATTCCTTTTTGTTTATATCCGATATATGTAGCGCAGTTTATCGCGATCGGACCGGGGGAGGACTCCGCGACGGCGGGCAGATCCGTCATTTCAGTGTCGGTTATCCATTTTTTCTTTTTTACGCAGATACGCTCGATGAGCGGCAGCATTGCGTAGCCTCCGCCGAAGGTAAAAAGACCAATTTGTGCAAATGTCAGGAACAATTCGGCAAGAAGTTTCATAATACGGTTATCTCATCGTTTTCCCTGACGGTCCCGCCGGTCAGGACGACGCCGAATATGCCTTCTCTGGGCATGATGCACTGACCGACCAGCTCCCTTATCGCGCAGCCGTCATGGCACTCCTTGCCGATCTGTGTCACTTCAATAACGGCTTCGTCGCCGATCTTCAGCTTCGTGCCGACGGGCAGAGTATGCAGCTCGATCCCCTCGGTAGTGATATTTTCGGCAAACATGCCGTGACAAAGACCGTCCGTGCGCATGCCCTGCGCTTTTTCTATGCTTTCTTTGGCAAGCAGGCTGACCTGACGGTGCCATTTGCCTGCGTGGGCGTCGCCTTCGAACCCGAAGTCGGCGATAAGCCTGCCTTCGGGTATCGTTTTTTTAGGCGTTTTCTTTTTTTCGCTTATGTTGACAGCTACGACTCTTGCCATATTAACCTCCCGTGCGGTTCAGTCCGTGAGCCGCGTTCTTGTTTTCAAAACTGTGCCCGGCGGGTTTTCTCAGAATGATCTCTCGCGCTTCCCGTATAAGCCTGCTTTCATCATCGATGAACGGCATAAGGTCGTAAACGGTTTCGTATCCGAGGCATGGCCTGACTTTTCCGTCAGAGAGCAGACGGACCCTGTTGCACGAGGAGCAGAATTTATGCGATATCGGTTCGATCAGCCCGACTCTGCCCCTGAAACCGGCTGAGGCATAGTATCTTGCGAAGCCTTCTTCGGAAACGACCGGCTCAAGGAAAGGGTATCGTCGGAGTATCTCGTCGCCGGTCACGAGAAGAGAGGCATTTTCGCCTTCGTCGGAAAAAGGCATGAGCTCGATAAAGCGGACGTCGATCTCATTTTCTCTCGCAAGTTCTATCAGATCACCGGCCCCGTCGCTGTTGATTCCCTTCATCAGCACAGCGTTGATTTTTATCGGAGACAGTCCGGCTCTTTGCGCCTCCTCGATGCCTTCGAGCACTTTTTTAAGCACGTCCGCGCCGGTCATATGGCGGTATGTGCTTCCGTCCGTGCTGTCGAGGCTGATATTCACGCTGTCGAGCCCTGCTTGTTTCAGATCCTTGGCATAACGGGAAAGATGAACGCCGTTTGTCGTGAGCGCGAGAGTCCTTATTCCGTCGATCCGCCGTATCCTGCCAAGGATATCGCAGATATCGTTTCTGACGAGCGGCTCGCCGCCGGTAAGCCTGACCTTGGTGATCCCGCATTTCGCGAAAGCCGAGACAAGCTTTTCGATTTCTTCAGGGGAGAGCTCGGATTCTTTTTTCTCGCAGACGGTTTTGCCGCAATAAACGCAGTTGAGATTGCAGCGCTTCGTTACCGAGACCCTCAGATAGGTTATATCTCTGCCGAAGTTATCCTTCATAACGGTAATCGCTCTTTCCGCCCGTTTTTTCGAGCAGCTTTATTTCTTCAATGACCATCCCGCGGTCGACGGCCTTGCACATATCGTATACGGTCAGCGCGGCGACGGACGCGCCGGTCAGCGCCTCCATCTCGATCCCGGTCTTGTATTCGCACTTTGCGCGGACTAAGATGCCCAGAGAGTCGTCGCTCTCTTTTTCAAAATCCACAGTGATCCTGTCTATCGGGATACTGTGGCAAAGCGGGATGAGCTCGCTCGTTTTTTTCGCGCCCATGATCCCGGCGATCCTCGCTGCCGAAAGGCCGTCGCCCTTTTTCAGGTCTGCTTCAAGCAGAGCCTTGAGGGTCTCCTTTTTCATCCGGATCCTTGCGTAAGCGGCGGCGGTGCGCACAGTGACCTTTTTTTCGCCGATATCGACCATGTTCGCTTCGCCCTTGTCATTGATATGAGTCAGCATCTCATCCCTCCGAATATCCGCCCATTTCGTTCAGGCGGGCTTTGAAGCCGTCCGAATACAGAACTTCAAGGAACGCCCTGACCATCGGGTCTTCAAGATATTTCCTGCAGATAAGGAACTCGTAGGTTTCATTGCAAACGGGTATGAAATCAAGGTCATACATTTTTGCCGCTGAGTATATACCGAGACCGACGTCGGCGTTTCCTGCGGCTATGAGCGCGGCGACGGCGGTGTGGGTGAACTCCTCGTTATCGTATCCTTCTATCTCATCCGGAGAGATACCGTATTTTTTAAGCAGGTGATCGCATAAAATGCGGGTCCCGGCGCCTCTCTGCCGGTTAACATACCGGGCGTTCCTGATGTCGGAAAATGAACGTATGCCGAGCGGGTTGCCTTTTCTGACCATCAGCCCCTGGACTCTGCCGACGCCTTTTACCGCGACGGCGCTGTCTCCGGGGATGTGTTTTTTTATGTATGACTTGTTGTATTCGCCCGTTTCGGTATCGAGCAGGTGGATTCCGCCCATGTGGGCGAGCCCGTCGCGGACGGCGTATATCGCGCCCATGCTGCCGACGTGAGTGGAACACACTCTGAAAGGCGCGCCGTTTTTAGCAAGACGGTCCGATACCTCGTCGATCAGCGGATCGTGACTGCCTGTGATTATGAGGGTGTTTTCTATCTCGTGGAGCGGTCTGTTGAGAATGATCCCGACCTCTTCTCCGGCTTCGACGCCTTCGCGGTCCTGAGGCACGATCAGAACTCCGTCCGCCCGGGTGAAGCTCGTTATGACTCCGGCGCCTCTTGCCAGCGGAGACGCCGAGATCCTGCCGCCTATCCTGCCGAGAGACACTCTGACATATTCGGTATATTTAAGCGAGGATACTATCTTTTTCGCGAGCGTCGCCTTTACGGTCTCTTTTTCGGGACGTGCTTTCCCGTAATACATTGAGACGACGTCTCCGACGATCTCATCCATAATGACTATGGCGGAGACCGGGTACCCGGGCACGCCTATCACGGGCTTCCCGCTTATCACTCCGAGTACGGCGGGCTTTCCCGGCTTGATGGCTATACCGTGGACGAGCAGCGTGCCGAGGGAGTCAATGATCTCGCTCGTGTAATCGTCACGTCCCGCAGACGAACCGGCGGAAACGAGCACGACGTCGCATTCCGAGAGAGCTTTTTCGACCGCGGCGGCGATAAGCTCTTTATCGTCCGGAGTTATCGGATAGATCCTTGTTTCGGCTCCGAAGGATCCGAGCATGCCTTTAAACACCGTCGAATTGAATTCGATGACGTCGCCTTTGCGGGGGTCGTCCGTCGGAGGGACGATCTCATCACCTGTCGGGATGACTCCGACGACGGGCTTCTTTATGACCTCGATCTCTGTTATGCCGCCCGCAAGGAGCGCTCCGCAGAGCGAGGGTGTGAGGGTTGTGAAGGACGGCGCGATCATATCGCCCATACATATGTCCTCTCCGACCTGTCTTACGTTCTGCCAGGGATATACCGCGGAGATTATCTGAAGACGTCCTTCGCCTGTTTCGATCAGGTCCTCGACCATGATAACGGCGTCAAAGCCTTCCGGTATCGGGTCGCCGGTGTCCACAACGGCATAATCGCCGGGAGCCAGAGTGACCGGCGTCCTTTCGCCCGCGCCGAAGGTAGACTGCGCCTTCACGGCAACGCCGTCCATCGCGCTCGCGTTGTAATGAGGCGAGCAGATACGGGCGTAAGCAGCGTCTTTTATCACTCTGCCGCAGGCGTCTGTTACGCTGACCGTTTGTGTATCGGCGGAGAAGCCGACTGCATTGAGACGGTCTGAAAGGATCGCTTTTGCCTCGGCAAGGGGAACGTTTTTGAGATAGTTGTGTTTCATAGGCGATATACTTCCATTACTGTTCCTTTATCCAGACCTTCGGAATTCCTCGGGATCGTTATAAAGCCTTCGGCTTGAGACAAAACAGATATTATCCCGGATTTTGTGTGCAGAGGATATATCAGGCCGCTTTCGTCCGATTTAACGCAGAGGAATTCCTCCCTGCCGTGGTTTGACGGTATGTTCAAAGCAAGTACGCCTTCTCCGTAAGGCTTTTCGGGCGGCATATCCAGTATCGTTCTTATGTACTCTGTCACGATCAGCCTGAAAACGAAATACGCCGCGAGCGGATGCCCGGGAAGACCGAACACGGGTTTGCCGCCGACCATACCGAATATAGTCGGTTTGCCGGGCTTTATCGAGATGCCGTGAAAAAACGTCCTGCCGAGAGAATCGATCACACTGACGGTCATATCGCGCGCGCCGGCCGAAGAACCGCCGGAGATCAGCACGGCGTCGGCTTTGCGGGCGCAATCTTTGACAGCGCTTTCGAGTTCGGCTGATTTGTCCGGGACCACGCCGAAGCGGAGAATGCCGCAGCCTTGTTTTTCGAGCGCCGCGCAGAGCAGGGGAGTGTTTATATCTCTGATCTGCCCGGGCTTCGGGTCGCCGCTGACGATCTCGTCTCCGGTCGATATTACTGCAACGACCGGTTTTTTATATACTTCGACTTCGTTTATGCCGAGGGCGGCGAAAACGCCGATCTCGGCAGGGCCGACGGTCGTCCCCTTTTTCAGAACCGTGTCGCCGCGCCTGATGTCTTCCCCTGTTTTTGTGACGTTCTCATATGGAGCGACGGAGCGGTAGACAAGGCACAGGCCCTGCGAGCTGTCGGTATTCTCGACCATAACGGCGGCGTCTGCGCCCTGCGGGAGCATCCCGCCGGTGGATATCCTGACGCACTGACCTCTTTCGAGACGGACAGAGGCGTTTTCGCCCATAAGTATCTCGCCGGCGATCTCAAGCTGAGACGGCAATGATTCGCCGGCGCCGAAAGTGTCGGCCGCCCTGACAGCGTATCCGTCAACGGTCGTCCTGTCAAACGAAGGTATGTCCTCGTGTGAAGTGACGTCCCTGGCGAGCGTCCTGCCGAGAGAGTGTGAAATACAGACTTTTTCGGTTGCGGGTCGGGATCCCGAAGTCTTTTCTTTGATAAGAGCGACCGCGTCCTCTCTTGTCAGGACAGTAAGCATCATATCTTCCACCCCGCAGTGAAGGTCTTTGCCCATTGGATCCCGGGATTTGAAAGGATGTCCTCGGGCGTTCCGTTCGCTTCGACCTTGCCGTTTTCAAGGACCACCAGTCTATCGGCGGCATTGACCGCGAGCATGGGCGAATGAGTGCTCATAACGACTGTGCAGCCGCAGCTGTCCCTGTAATCGCGGATAGCCCTGATTACCAGAGCAGCGCCGTTTGCGTCGCAGGCGGAGGTCGGTTCGTCGAGAAGAAGGAGTTCGCTCTTTTTTGCCAGGACCCTGCAAAGCGACAGCCGCTGGAGCTCCCCGCCCGAAAGCGACTTTGCTTTCTTTCCCGAGAGATGAGACAGACCGAGCTTTTCAAGGAGCTCGACCGCGGTCTGTTTGCCTGCTCCGGTTATCGTGATGTTCCTTACAAGGTCGCCTCTGAAGGCGTAGGACTGCTGCGGCAGATACAGAACGCTTCCGGGAGCTTTCGCAGTTCCTTCTGATTTTTCAATAAGACCGGCAAGTATTCTCAGCAGGGTGGTTTTCCCGCTCCCGTTCGCACCCGCGAGAGCGACCGTCTCCCCGTCGGAAAAGCTCAGCTCGTCTAAATCGAGCACTGTCCTTTCGCCGTAGCGTTTTTTCAGGCCCTTTATCTCAACCATCGGCGTTCTCCCTGACGATAAAGGAAGCGAGCGCGTTGACCGCGAAGGCGATCATCAGCAGTATAATGCCGAGAGCCAGAGCGAATGAGAATTTGCCCTTGTTCGTTTCGAGCATTATAGCCGTTGTCATGACCCTCGTTTTCCATTGGATATTGCCTCCGACGATGCTGACCGCTCCGACCTCGGCTATCGAACGGCCGAAAGCGTTGAGCACGACGGACAGAAGCGACGCCCGTCCTTCGTTGATGCACAGACGCGCCGTCCTGAAACCGGAAAAGCCCAGTCCCCGGGCTGTTTCTATAACGGGCTTCGAGGACGTTTCTATGAATGATGATGAAAGGCCAGTCACTACCGGCGTAATGAGCAGTACCTGAGCTACGGACATTATCTCTACCGTGAACAGCATATCGAGCCTGCCGAACGGTCCGTAATGGGTGAACAGCGAATACACTATAAGGCCTGCCACCACAGGCGGCAAGCCCATTAAAGTGTGTATCAGTTTTTTGAGGAAAGATTTCCCCCGGAAGTTCTTTGAGCCGATCAGGGCGCCGAGAGGAAGCCCTATCAGACACGAAACGAGCGTGCTGACAAACGACATCCGCATAGTGACGCCGATGATCTGCAGCAGCTCCCTGTCCGGGGGAAAGAGCAGTTCAAAAGCCTGTCTGAAGCTTTCCACAGATTATTTTTCTATAAGGGTGAACAGCGCGGAGCCGTATTCTTCCACACCGTATTTGGCGATGAGCTCGCTCGCTTCGTCGCCGAGCATCCAGTCGATAAATGCCTGCGCGCCTTCGACGTTCAGGCCGTCTATGGCTTCGGGATTGACCGCGATAAGGGAGTAGGTGTTCTTCATATCCTCGCCTTCGGCAAGAGCGATGTCGAGATCAAGCTCGTCCTTCATCGAAAGGAAGGTCGCCTTATCGGTAAGGCAGTAAGCCTGCTGCTCGCTTGCCATGGTAAGGCAGGCGCCCATGCCCTGACCGGCGCTGATGTACCATTCGTCGGTCGCTGCGTCCGGCGCGTTGTCGCCCCAGATCTTGAGCTCGGCCTTATGCGTGCCGCTCTCGTCCCCGCGGGAGACGAACTTCGCCTCGGCGTCCCTGATCTTGCCGAACGCTTCCGCGGCGTTGGCGCTGTCCTTTACGCCTGCGGGATCGTCCTTGGGACCGACGATGACGAAATAGTTGTACATAAAGGGAAGCCTTTCAACGCCGTAGCCGCCTTCGATGAACTCCTCCTCGGAAGCTTTGGCGTGGACGAGGATGACGTCGGCGTTGCCGTCTATGGCTTTCTGGATGGCGGCGCCGGTTCCCGCGGACTGGACCTCGACCTTGTATCCGGTCTTTGCTTCAAAGGTCGGGATAAGATAAGGAAGAAGGCCGGAGTCGTTGACTGAAGTAGTGGTAGAAAGGCGGATGACGGGGTTTTCGGGGGTCGGTACGGTCTCGACAGGTGCGTCCGTGGGAGCCTCGGTAGTCGGTGTCGCCGGCTGGGAGGCACACGCTCCGAGCGCGAAGATCAGCGCGGCCGCGAGAAGGATCGCGAGTGTTTTTTTCATGATATCTGCTCCTTTTCAAACACGGAAGGCGCCGCCGTTTCCAACGACGCCCTTCGGCCGATGTAAGTATTTCGGCCGCGCCCGCAGCCGCGTATGTCGCCACTTAGCCGCTGCGGATCGGGACATTATCATGCGTGTGCATAATAACACTTATACGCGTAAAAATAAAGTATTTTTTGTTGATTTGTAATAATTTGTATGATATAGTAAGTTTGTAGGGATATATATGTCCCCATGCCCGTTTCCTTACACCGATCACTGCCGTCAGGAGGTCATCAATGCGCTTCGGTATCATCTGCGTCAGCGACCGCTGCTTTGCCGGCGAGCGCGAGGACAAAAGCGGTCCTGCTATCGCCGAGTGTGTGTCCGCCCTTATGGACGCAGAGGAATACCGCCTCGTGCCGGACGAAAAAGACTGCATCGCAGGCGCCATAACCGAACTCTCCGACTTATTCGGCGCTGACGTTGTGTTCACCACCGGCGGCACAGGCTTCGCTCCGCGTGACGTTACGCCGGAGGCGACGTTGTCTGTCATAGAGAAGACGGTGCCCGGCATCCCCGAAGCCATAAGGGTTAAAAGCCTTGAGATCACCGACAGGGCGATGCTTTCAAGGGCTGTCTGCGGGATCAGGGGAAAGACGCTCATAATCAATCTGCCGGGCAGCCCGAAAGCAGTCAGGGAGAGCATAGAGGTAGTACTTCCGGTCCTCGAACACGCGGTCGAAACTCTCGGAGGGAACACTCAGTCCTGCGGAGGAAATTACGGCAGATGAGCTTAAAAACAGACGTTCAGGGCTTCGATATTTCCGACAAAAGCGCCATAGTCGTCGGCTGCGGCGGGCTCGGGACAAATGCTGCTGTTCATCTTGCCGGCGCGGGGATCGGCAAATTGCTGCTTGTCGACTATGACATGGTCGAGGAGCGCAACCTCAACCGTCAGTTTTTATATACGAAAAACGACGCGGGAAAGCCGAAAGCGCGTCTGCTTGCCGAAAGGCTCGGCGCCTACGCGCCCGAAGTCGACGTCGCATATCACTCGGGGCGGTTTGAAGGCGGGCTTGCTGCCGGGTTCGACGTTATGATCGCCGCCGCGGACAACGTCGCGACCCGCAGGGAGATCAACGCATGCTCCGTGAATACCGGCATACCCTGCGTCAACGGCAGCATAAACGGTTTTTTCGGGACGGCATATCTCTGTATTCCCGGTTTGACTCCGGATCTTGAGGCGGCAGGTTGCCTTGAAGATCCTGTCAAAAAGAATCTTTCCCCAAGCACGACGGCAGCCGTTATAGGCGCGCTTGAGGCTCAGCTTGCCGTGGATCTTTTCCTCGGCAGGGTTCAAAGCGCAGGGAAACTGTATATATACGATGATAATGAGATCCGAGCGCTGAAGATAAGGAGTGATGGAATTGACTGAATACTGCGGTTACATGGGCAGAGTGCTGTTTGTCGATCTTACAAAACGGACGTTCAGCGATTTTCCCTGGACGGATAAGGACAGGGAGCGGACGCTCGGCGGCAAGATCATGGCTGGCGACATTCTTCTCCACCATATCAGGCCCGGCATGAAGGCTTTCGATGAAGACAACTGGCTGGTCGTGACTACGGGACCCCTTACGGGCTGCGGATGTCCGAATACCTCGAGATTCAATATCTCGACGATCTCACCTCTGACGAATATCGTTACCTCCTCGAACTGCGGCGGCGATTTCGGTCTCGCCCTGAAAAGAGCGGGCTACGACGCCGTTGTATTCGGCGGGAAAAGCGAGGAGCCCGTCACTGTGCATATCGACTCCGACGGAGCCGTGTTCGAAAGCGCAGAGGAGCTTTGGGGACTGACCACGAGCGAAGCTCAGGAAAAGCTCTCCGGATATCCCGGAAGGCTCGTTATCGGCCCCGCAGGAGAGAACAAGGTCCTGTATGCCTGCGTTTTCAGCAACGAGCGTACTGCGGGCAGGGGAGGCGTCGGCGCCGTATTCGGCGACAAAAAGCTCAAGGCCGTCACCGCCGTCGGTACGAAGCTTCCGAAGCTCGCCAATGAAAAAAAACTGAAGGACCTGAACAAGAAATGGACAAAGCTCCTGCAGACTCATCCTCTTACGGGCAGACAGCTCCCGAAGCTCGGTACGGCGGGACTTGTGGCTCCGATGCAGGCGCATTCCATCCTTGCGACGGAAAACTTTTCCGCCGGACGCTTCGACGGCTTTGAAAAGGTATCCGGTGAGGAGCTTGCCGAAAATCACCTCGTTTCCAACGGAGCATGTACGACGTGCGTCATCCGCTGCGCGCGGCGCGTCATGGTGGACGGAAAAAACGTCAAGGGACCTGAGCTCGAGACGCTCGGGCTGCTGGGACCGAATATTCTCAACGATGACATCGAAAAGATCCTTAAATGGAATTACGAGCTCGACGAGCTGGGGATGGACGCCATTTCCTGCGCGGGTTCGATAGCTTTCGCCATGGACCTCGCTAAACACGGCGTGCACGACTTCGGCGTTCATTTCGGCGAAACGGACAATATCTCAAAGATGTTCGAGGACATCGCCTACCGGAGGGGAGAGGGGAATGAGCTTGCCGACGGCTCTAAACGCATGAGCGAGAAATTCGGCGGCAAGGATTACGCAATACACGCAAAGGGGATGGAGCTCGCGGCGTACGAACCGCGCCACGCCGTCGGGCAGGGACTCGGATACGCTACCGCGAACAGGGGTGGCTGCCACCTCAACGCAGGCTATCTTGTCGTCGTCGAAGGGCTCGGTCTCGACGTCAACTCTCTTACTCCCCACGGCAAGGCGGCGCTCGGTATAATGTTCCAGAACCTGATGGAGGCCGTTTCCGCGGGCGGTAGCTGCATGTTCACAAGCTACGCCGTTCTTCCGGGCTTCCTGATCGGCAAACCGAACATGCTGCTTACAAAGATCGTTCTCGGCGCTTTCCCGTATGTGGGTCCCGTGGTCAATCTCCTCAGCCATTTCACAAAGGTGCCGCAGATCAATATCCCGCTGCTTCCGCACACGAGCGCCGTAAAATACGCGACCGGAATGAGATGCAATATGGCAAAGTACCTAACATGGGGCGCTTACGGATACAACTGCGAACGCATCGCAAATATAATCCTGGGGCAGAAAGCAGGTGCCGATAAACTGCCGAAACGCCTGACGGAAGAGCTTCAGGATCCTTCCGATCCGAGAACGAAGGTCCCGCTTGAGCAGATGAAGAAGGTCTATTACAGGGCGAGGGGATGGAAGGACGGCATTCCCACCTGGCACAGGCTGAAGACGCTCGGCTTCGATATCGACAGATCGGTATATGACGCCGCGGTCGCAGCAGCGGCGAAGACCGAATAAGGAGTGGAAAAATGGCTAAAGTTATTGTTAAACTTTTCGGAGTTTACAGAGTCGACACCCATATTTCCGACGTTGAGATCGAGGCAGAAAAACTCTCAGATCTTCTTGAAGAGCTGGGCAGACTGGCGGTCGGGGAGCACAAGAGCAGCATCTCTTTTTCCGACGCGTCCGTATTCATCAACGGCAGGAATTGCAAAAAGAAGAAACAGAAGCTTAATGACGGAGACGAAGTGTGGCTTCTCTCTCCTGCTTCGGGAGGCTGAAAATGGCATTCAGGATCGATGAAAACACCTGCGTCGGCTGCGGCGGATGCGCTTTTACCTGTCTTTTCGGTGCTGTCGCCGCCGCGAATGACGACGCCTCTCTTTATTCGATAGACCCCTCTGTATGCGTCGATTGCTCGCAGTGCGCCGGCATGTGCCCCGTCGGCGCGATCATCGCGCCGGATGGCTATAAAAAAATCAGTAAGGTGACTATAGTCCCTGAAAAATGCAAGGGGTGCTCTCTTTGCAGCAGGGTATGCAAGGCAGGCGCGCCGAAGGGCAAGGTAAAAGAACCGTTTGAGATAGATCAGGAAAAATGCTTCAGATGCGGCCTCTGCGCCACAAAATGCAGATTTGAAGCGATAGAAGTTGAGTATGCCTGACCGCTGTGCGGTCTGACTGCTCCGGGCTCATCTTTGCCGCCCCCCATGGTACGGCGAATGATGAAATGTCTTTACTTTTAATGTTTTTGTTTATCATCGTACCAACTTTTGATCGGCCGGGAATCTTTTTTTCGGCCGGTTTATTTATTGCCTGAATTCGATTTTACAAAGCAAAACGCCACAGTTTTTGTCGGTATGTTTGATTGTATTTATCTTTATATGAACTTTCTGACAAATACAGTATTGTTTTTGCATTTTGGTTACAAAAGAAAAAGCCGAAGATCCTTGTAAAATAATGCATCTTCGGCTATGCTTTATTACTAAAGATTGCTATTTTAAAAAATCACTCACATCGTTAAATATCGTAACGCTTGCATGGAATGACTTATAACAAGCACATAATATCAATCTTTCCTTGTTATAAACAAAGCTCTGATTCGCCATACTGCCCGGCGTGTTGCCATTGCCGTTGAAATTCACTGAATAACCGACGGGTTTCCATTGCGCATACAGATTCACAGTTGCGCCTTGTGTTGCTGTCAGGTTTTTTATAGATTTTTTGTCGCTGTAGGAAGTGCCCGTCCCGTCTGCTTTTGAGTTCCATCCGCCATAGATATATCCCATGCGCTTGAACGCAATTGACTAAAATGGTTTATCGGACAATAATATAATGTTGCAATTACCGCTGATACCGATCCGTTGTCATAATAACCAAACAGCAAACCTATGGGTGCGGGGCAGAGCCCCGCAAACGTCAATCAACGGTAACGCCGGAGGATTTTCCTCACCTGTTCGCAAATATCCTGTTCTGTCCATTGATGTTGATCGCCCGGTTCGGAGGAGAAAAGCAAAAAGATTTTCTGTTTTTCAAGTCTTTCGACTGAATTCAATGATTGATTATTATATATTTATATGATAAAATAAACTTATGAAAACTGTATTGATCAAAGAGGACATTGTTTCACGCAACAACGAACGTGCAAAGGACGTACGCGCCCTCACGCGTGAAAAGAACGTGTATTACGTCAACCTGATGTCTTCCCCCGGCGCGGGGAAAACCACGCTGCTTAAAAAGCTGATCCCCCTGCTCGGGGATCGGTACCGTATCGGCGTGATCGAAGCGGATATCGATTCCGATAAAGACGCGGTCGCCATTGAGCGCGCTACCGGCGTGAAAACGATTCAGATGCATACCGGCGGCGCGTGCCATATCACCTGCCAGATGAGCATGGAAGCGC
>JAILDS010000016.1 GCA_024689165.1 Clostridia bacterium | reverse complement strand
CGCGCGGCATTATTTCAGCAGATAGCAGATAGCAGATAGCCACTAGCTGTCAGCTGTCAGCGGTCGGGGTTTCCGAAACCCGGGGATCGGCTGTAGGGGCGACCCGCGTGGTCGCCCGGAACACAGGATATGAACTCAGTTCGAGTTCTGTAACGAAACATTACTTATTATCCGGTAGCGCGGCACCTCAGTGCCGCCCGGCGGCCTGCCGCCGTTTCCGTTGAAAAAAGTGTCTGCGTCGATTGTATTCGTATCTGTAAAGCAAAAATCCGATATTCCGCCGAGTAACGCTGTTTTGCCGACGCTGCGCGTCGGAACGGCACTGAGGTGCCGCGCTACCGCAGGTTTTCGTAAACCTCAACCACTGACTGCTATCGGCTATCTGCTGTCTGCTGTCAGCTATCCGCTTTAAGGAGGTACATATATGGGACGTTATCAGAAGCTTGTTTTGCTGCATTCGAACGACATGCACGGCGATTTCCTCGCCGAGGATATCGACGAGAAGCTCGTCGGCGGCGTGTCGCGGCTGTCGGGCTACATCAACAAGGTCAAATCGGAGGAGCCGAACACGCTTTACTGTATCGCCGGCGACATGTTCCGGGGCAGCGTCATAGATTCCGAGTTCAGGGGCGTGAGCACCATAGAGATCATGAACATGCTCGCTCCGGACGTCGTGACCCTCGGCAACCATGAGACCGACTACGGCGTCGCGCACCTGCTGTTCCTTGAAAAAATGGCGAATTTCCCGATAGTCAACTCGAACCTTTTCATCAGGACGAACCGCGCCCACCTTTTCGATCCGTTCAGGATAATCGAGATCGGCGGCATGAAGATCCTCTTCGTCGGCATCCTGACCGAGGAGGTCATCGCCCAGACGAAGAACGACAAACTCATCGGCACCTTCGTGGACATCGGCGAGGCCGCGCGCGAGGTAGGGCGCATCTGCAACGCCTACAACGCCCTCGACATAGATCTGACCGTGCTGCTGACGCACATCGGCTTCGAGGAGGACAAGAAGCTCGCCGCGCAGCTCGACCCGGCGTGGGGCGTGGACGTCATCATCGGCGGCCATTCGCACACCCTGCCCGAAAAGCCGGCGGAGGTCAACGGCGTGCTCATAGTCCAGGCCGGCACGGGCACCGACCGTATCGGCAGGTTCGACATCATCGTCGACACGGACAACAACTGCGTCAGCGACTACGAGTGGCGGACCGTCCCGATAGACGACACGAACTGCCCCGTCGACCCCGAGCTCGAGAAGCTCATAGAGAACTTCAAGCACACCACGGACGAAAAGTACTCCCGCGTGGTCACGAGGCTCCGCAGGCGTCTGACGCACCCCGAGCGCACCCGCGAAACGGAGCTGGGCAACCTTTTTGCCGACGCTCTGAAGGAATCCATCGGCTCGGATATCGCCCTGCTGGGCTCCGGCTCGATAAGGAACGAATCTCTCGGGGCGATAGTCACCCTCGGCGACCTTGTCGAGTGCTTCCCATACGACGACCCGGTCCACCTCATCAGGGTGACCGGCGCGCAGCTCAGGGAGATGATACGCTATATGGTCCGCGACGAGGTCTGGGAGGGCGCGCACTGCGAGTTCTACCAGCTTTCCGAGGGCCTGCGCGTCGATTACGACAGGGCGACCCACGATTTCAGGGAGTTCACCTTCAACGGCGAGGAGCTCGACCCCGACAGGCTTTACAGCGTCGCGATGCAGCACTTCCATTTCACGAACATCAACCTCGGCTTCGGCGTTACCGTCGGGGAGGTCGAAAAGAACGGCAAAGCCCGCGTGGTCTCGACCTCCTGCCGCGAGATAATCGAGGAATACCTTTCGGCGCATCCCAATCTCGACAGAGAGGTGGAGGGCAGACTCACGGTCAGGCTGTGACCGCTGCGGCCCCCTGAAGGGTGAACGACCGGGGACGGCGCAGGGTCTGCCGGCAGACCGTTCCGTCCGACTGATGCAAAGGGGTTTTTCATGGTCTACATAACCGGCGACGTCCACGGGGACGAAAAAAGGCTCTCGAAGCGGGCTCTCTCCTTCATGAAGGAGGGCGACACCCTGATAATCTGCGGGGATTTCGGCTTTCTCTGGGACGGCTCGGCCTCGGAGCGGCGGGTCCTCAAGAGGCTCGGAGAGAGGAATTACAACATCTGCTTCCTTGACGGCGTGCACGAGAACTTCGCGCTTTTCGACGAATACGTCGTTTCGGAGGTCTTTTCCGGCAGGGCGCAGCGCCTTACGGGCAACGTTATACACCTTCTGCGCGGCGAGGTCTATGAGATCGAGGGCAGGACGTATTTCGTCATGGGCGGCGGAGACCCCGACCCCGAGCTCTCCGACGGCCGCGATGAAAAAAACAACCCCTGCTCGCCCTCGAAGCAGGAGCTTCTGCGCGGGGTCAACAACCTTGAAAAGCGCTCCATGAGGGTCGACTGCATACTGACGCACTCCCCGCCCTCCGCCGTAAAGGATTTCCTTCTCCCGCAGAGCGCGGGCGAAAGCGAGACCTCGGCCCTGTCGAGCTATCTCGCGGCGCTGTCGACCTCCTGCGAGTACAAAAAGTGGTTCTTCGGCTCCCTGCACCTCGACCGCCATATCTCGGTCAGGCAGACCGCCGTTTTCGAGGATATCCTCCGCGCGGATACCGCGACCGCCGCCGGCTGACGGACGGCTCAGAGCATGGCCGGCGGACAAAAACGGACTCTCTTCGGCATGCCGCCCGCCCGCGCGGCAGCTACTGTCGGCGTCCTGTGCGCGCTGGCGGTCGCGCTGTCGTTCCTTGAAAGGCTGCTCACCGCCGCCGTGCCGCTGCCCCCCGGGGCGAAGCTCGGCCTCGCCAATGTCTGCGTGACCTTCGCAGTGAGCGCGCTCGGCTTTTTCCCCGCGCTCGTCGTCGCGCTTTTCCGCTCCTTCTTCGTTTTTCTGACCGCCGGAGGGCTCTCCGCAGTGATGAGCCTCTCGGGCGGTCTTTGTTCGCTTGCCGTCACCGCCCTGCTGGCGCGGCTCGTGAAAAAAGAAAAAATAAGCTGGTTCTCCGTCTCGATACTCTCCGCCTGCGCGCACAACGTCGGCCAGCTCGCCGCCGCCTGCGTCGTCGGCTCCGCGGCCCCGGGCCTGCTGCTCACGGGGCTGATGCTCCTCTTCGGCCTCGCCTTCGGCTCCCTCACCGGCGTCGTCCTCAACACCCTCGTCCCCGCGCTGTCGGGATTGAGAGCAGATAGCCGATAGCCGATAAGAACCTGCCGCCTTGCGGCAGAACATTGTTACTCGCTGCGCTCGTAATATGCAGACAGCTGACAGCCGATAGCGTTAAGGTTTCCCGACGCTTTACGGTAGCGCGGCACCTCAGTGCCGCCCGCCCGAAGGGCGTATCCAAGGATTGCAGAAACCCTCGCGAATGGGTAAAATGACGGGACCGGGTCATAATAATTCGTTTTAAACCGTCGCTGCGCGTCGGGGCGGCACTGAGGTGCCGCGCTACCGGGGAAACCCTTGTTTCGTTCCTAAACTTAGCGCGTGTTTATGCCCCGGGTTCCGGGCGTCCCGCGGGTCGCCCGTACACACAGCTATCTGCTATCCGCTATCGGCTATCAGCTATTTTTTCGCCGAAAAAATATAACTGTTGAATTTTCCATATAAAAATGCGATAATATCACAGATTGCGTTTATTGCCCGCCTTTTGCGGGCGGTACCCGGCTCATCGGAAAACACGGCGGCGGCCGCCGCCGAATCCC
>JAILDS010000005.1 GCA_024689165.1 Clostridia bacterium | reverse complement strand
CAATAACGATTGTCTTACGCTTTGTCCTGCTGCTCAAGTCGCCTGTTACGCTCAGCTTTCAGCTTTTCATATATAACGTCCGGAATTTCCGGATTGCCGCCTGTCTTGGAAGGCAGAAGCATATCGCCCGCTTTAGAGGGGTTTGTGCAGCGGGTGTCGTTCCGCACTGCATCCCGCTGGGCTTTGTCCCTGAGGTCGGGTATCGCCTGCGGTTTGCCGCCCTCAAGAGCGGAGAAAAACCCGTATAGCCCCGGCAGGAACATATCCATAGCCTCGTAAACGTCTATCACGTCGGACTGTCTGTTGCCGTTGATCGACTCGACTATCTGATAAAACGTGTAGTAATCGGATCCCTCATGACCGAAATCCCCTGCGGCATCCGAAAGCCCGTCCCGAAGGTCTGTGTCCTTTTCAAGACCGTCGCCCGAATCCTCGACCTTGTCGCAGTCCATGTAAAGAACGTCGGTTTTTCCGGCCCCGGCGGCGTCCCTGCCGGTCTCGGCGACTCCCCTCGAGCCCGAAAACGAGTACCACAGCGAATACTTGGAAGGCGAAACGCCGTGAAGGCTTTTAACAAAAGAACCGTCTTCGAGCGTTATCACTTCCATCGCGAACGGGGCGCCCATCGCGCCCATTTCATACATCCTGTGGTTATACGGAGCCTCAAAGCCCGTGACGGACACCGGGCGCAGCCCCGACGAGTGGATAAGTGGCCCTATGGAGTGCGTGCAGTAGAAAAACGCGCTCATCGTGTTGCGCCAGTGGTCCCTTTGCGCGTGCGAGTGCATGCACCAGTCCGCGTAACAGTTGTGCAGGTACTCGCCCTCGGCGTACTCGAACTTGCCGAGTCTGCCGTCGCGGATGATCTTTGTGATCCTTTTGACCGCAGGAAGGAAACAGCAGTTCTCCGCAAAGAAATAGCGTTTGCCTGAGCTTTCGACGGTTTCGATGAGCTCGACAGCCTCCTTGAGGTTCTCACACGGAAGAACCTCGCTGATGACGTGCTTGCCGGCTCTGAGGGCTTTTATTGCGTAAGGAGCGTGGTCGTTGGCATAGTTGGCAAGGAACACGCAGTCGAAATCTTCCTTTATGAACTCGTCGAAATCCGTATAATAGCGCAGGCCGTCCCCGTACTGTTTTCTTCTTGAGGCGAGATATCGTTCGTCGGAGTCACACAGAGCTGCCGCTTCCGCGTTATCCGCTTTCAGGCAGTACTCGACCATGATCGAGCCGCGGCCGCAGCCGAAAACGCCGATCCTTAAAGGAGCTTCTGTTTTGTCGGCGTAGATCGTTTTGTACGGAGTTCCGTCCTCATAAAGCATCTGTATCTCGCTCATGCCGAACATCCTGAGCACGTTCTCCCAGCGCTTCTGCATGCCGAAATCATACTCGACAGGCAGGAATCCGGCCGAAAGGTAGCTTTTGACCGCAGGCACTCTTCCCTCGCCGGTGGTAAGCGACACGAAACGGACGCCTCTGTCGCGAAGCGTCATCAGCACGATCTGGGACAGATACTTCGCGAGTCCTCTGCCCTTGAAGCCGTTTTTGATGCCGACCTGATGCATGTCTCCGATATTCGTCGCCTTATGGACGAAGGACGTCGCGGTGCCGATATGTTCGCCCTTGTAGTCAAGGAACCAGATATCCTCTTCGGGAGTGATGTCGTGAAAGTTTATTATTTCGTCACGATACGCCTGCTCGTCGGTCCGCCCGTCGATGAGCGCTCCGCCCCGAAGGCACTCACACCAGGCGTGGACGTCTTTTACTGGGTCGAAATGAGAAAATGAATATCCCTCCGGCAGCTCATACTCAGCAACAGGCGTGTCGAAAAGGCGATACATTTTTAACTGTGACATGGTCCCTCCGGCTGATCTAACGCGCGGCGATCATCATAAGAAGATCGACGTACAGCTCTCTGACGTTGTTTATTATCAGAAGGTTCCCCATAAGGGCAGTGTGGCAGCCGCGGTATGTGGGCAGAACGTTCCATACGCCGGGCTCTACAGACGTTTCGTCGTAGTCTTTTTGAGGAGCGTTCAGAGGCGCCCGGGCGGAAACGGTATTGACAAGGCCGTCGTTCTCGCGCCAGCTCTCATCGATCGCAAAGCCGCCCGGAGTCTCTCCGGTATATTTTCCCATCCTTTTGCCGCAGGCTCTGAACATCCGTTCGGTAATGCTCTCGTCCGGAATGTGCACCCCGTTTCCGTCGTCGTCGGTGCATGAACACGGAAGAGAATAATAATAAACGTTTTCAATGGTCTGGAAAGAGTCGAGCATAGCAAGAGCGTTGTCTATGTGCATATCATACGTAGCCGAATCCTCCGGACATGCGCCGACCTCGGTGGGAGTCTTCGAGACCCCGTACAATAGTCTGACGATCAGGTTTTCCTCAGCGGTCGAGTTTTCGTCCGTAAGGATATCGTCAGCCGCGTAATACGCCGTGGTACCGTTCAGCGGCGCAGACAGGGCGGTGATCGAAGAGATCCAGCCGTCATGACCGCCTGCGAACAACGGCGAAAGCCCGTCCGGCGGTGTTTTTGCACGTTCCTCCTCGCTGCCGTCTATC
>JAILDS010000309.1 GCA_024689165.1 Clostridia bacterium | reverse complement strand
GTGTGCAGGGACTGGTAATTGTTGGATTTCGGGGTCGAGATATAATCCTTGAACCTGCCGCCCAGCGGCGTGTACATATCGTGTATGATGCCAAGGCAGTTGTAGCACTGCGGAACGGTATCGACGATTATCCTGACGGCGTAAATGTCGTATATCTCCTCAAAGAGCTTGCCCTGCATATACATCTTTTTGAATATGCCGTGCACGCTCTTTATGCGGCTGTCTATCCTCGCGCCGGAGCACACGGGCATCACCCGCTCGCTCATGGCAAAAACTATGCGTTTTAGAAAATCCTTCTGCTTCGGCTCAAGCTCCGACAGCCTGCATGAAATGTTTTCATAGGCGACCGGGTCAAGATAGCCGATAGCGAGATCCTCAAGCTCTTCTTTCATGGCGCGGATACCGAGCCTGTGCGCGATCGGAGCGTATATCTCGAGCGTCTCGCGGGCGGTCTCACGCCGTTTTTTAGCTTTGACGAACGACAGCGTCCGCATATTGTGGAGCCTGTCGGCGAGCTTTATGATTATGACGCGTATATCGTTGGACATCGCCAGAAGGAGCTTTCTGAGGTTCTCGGCCTGCTGCTCCTCCTTGCCCTTGAGCGGGACGTGGCCCATTTTCGTAACGCCGTCGACGAGGAATGCGACCTCGGAGCCGAAACGGCGGCTGATGTCGTCGATAGAATAGGGCGTATCCTCGGCGACGTCGTGCATGAGGGCCGCCTGTACGGAAGGCGCGTCCATACCGAAGCCGACGAGTATCTTTGCCACCGCGAGCGGGTGGATGATGTACGGTTCTCCGGACTTCCTCACCTGAGATATCTCGCTGTGGGCATGCCAGGCGAAATCGAAGGCGTCCTCGATGTTTTTGCGTTCTTCGTCGGTGTAGTTGGCAAGAGCGTCGAAAAGCTCCTTGCAGTACTCCCTGATCTCGGGGTTGTCGATCTGACGGATATCCATGCCTGCCCCCCTATTCGGCGTAGCCGAGAGAGGACAGTATATCGCTGTCCGAAAGGTTTTTCCTGCCCGCTTCCGGGACCGCGGCGTATCGGCAGCCCTCGTTTGTCACAAGATCCAGCTCAATAAGAGCCTCTATCGCAAGCCGCACGCGCGCGGCGAGCTTATCGGGCATGCCCAGCTCCGCGCACAGCTTTTCGGCGTTGCCGGTATAACCCGCCGACAGTGCCTTGTATACAGCTGTGATAAGGCTCCTGTCCGGCAGAAGAAAAGCGCGCTCCCGGTCGGTAAGCTCGGAACCGCTCCTGAACCTGTCGTAAAAAAGCATCGAGGCGAAATAATCCTCGCCCCCGGCGCCGGCGGGACGCATATCGATCACCTTCACGCCGGCGCTGCGCCTGCCGTTCCATACGTTGACCTCCACCGTGACCGCGACGTCGACCGCGTCGCCTGCGGAATAGGCAAAGGATGAAAGCGGGGTGTTGAAAAGCATCGCCTCAAAACCGCCGTGTTCGCCGGACATCGCCAGCCTTAAATGCTTTTTTTCCTTCCCGAGCTCGTCGACGCGCGTGATCTTCACGCCGTCCACCTCGAAAACGGGCAGCTCGTTGCCCTTCCCGAAGGGCTCGAGAGAATAAAGGGTTTCCGCAAGCTGAAGGCTGATCTTCTCGGGACGCAGGAGCGAATCGATATTCAGCACGGGATAGACCGGTTTTTGCAGACGCGAGTATCTGACCAGCGCGTCGCGCAGAGGGGCCAGACTTTCGGAAGGGTCGCTGCCCGGCTCGATGTTCACGGAAAAGCCCGCTGCAAGCTCATGGCCGCCGTAGGCGGACAAAACTGAGCTGCCGAGCTCCCTGAGGGCGGAATCCGCGTACTCGAGCGCGCCGAATATCGAAAAGCCCTCCACGCTCCTGCAGGACCCGCGCCCGAAGCCGTCGGGACCGACCGCGGCTACAGCGCAGGGTCTTCCGAAACGCTCGCACAGTCTTGCGGCGGCGAGCCCCACGACGCCGGAGGATTTTTCGTCGCCGGAAACGGCTATGAGTATGACCGGGTCGTAACGGACCTCGGGGTGCTGCTTAAGATAATCGGCGACCTGCGCCAGAATGACGTTCTCGCCCGCCCTGCGCCTGTCGTTTTCCGCGCAAAGCCTGTCGGCGAGCGCCTCCGCCTGTGACTCGTCCTCGCAGAGAAGAAGCTTGAGCGCGACGTCGGGACTGTCCATGCGCCCGGCGGCGTTGAGCCGCGGGGAGATCATAAAAGCTATGTCCGAGCTTGTGATGAATCCGTCGCTCCTGCCTGTTTTTTCGATAAGCGCGGCAAGCCCGGGACGCACCGAGCCGGAGTTGATTATCTCAAGCCCCCTGCGGATTATGGCTCTGTTCTCGCCGACGCAGGGCATGACGTCCGCAACGGTCCCTATTGCGGCGATATCGCCGTATTCCTCAAGAACGGTCTCATACTCGTCGCTGAGAGCGGCGGCGAGCTTGAGCGCGACCATAACGCCGCAGATAGTCTTGAATTTGCTCGTATCGTCCTGCCGGAAAGGGTCGACG
>JAILDS010000066.1 GCA_024689165.1 Clostridia bacterium | reverse complement strand
TTACGCTCCGACGCTCACGGCGCTGGGAGGAGTGGCGTTCATATCTTTAGTCGGCAACGTCCTGGCCTATAACGCTTACATGGCCGGCGTGAGGCTCATCGGCTCGCAGAAAGCGATATTGTACGGTTATGCAGAGCCTGTCACCGCAGCCGCAGTGAGCGCGGTTTTTCTCGATTCAAGCTTCGGGATATTTGAATTCTTCGGCTTTGCGGCAGTCTTTGCCATGCTTGCCGTTCTGTCATTCGGCGGGAAAACAAAACCCGCCTGATACGATGTAATAAAAAACTCCTGTCGATCCCGGATAGTGTCAATCGGTGTATTTCTCAGCCTGGAGCGAGAACATTTCGGCGTATTTGCCTCCGAGAGCCATCAGCTCGTCGTGAGAGCCCTCCTCGATGATACGTCCGGAGTCCATCATGATTATCCTGTCCGCGTGGCGCGTAGTCGACAGCCTGTGCGAGATGAACATGACCGTCCTTCCACGGGCGGCGCGAGACATGGCGAGGTTGAGCTCGTATTCGGCGACCGGGTCGAGGTTGGCGGAGGGCTCGTCGAGGATGACGTACGGGCACTGCTTGTAGAAAGCCCTTGCAATGGCTATTTTCTGCTGTTCGCCGCCGGAGAGCATCATGCCTGAATCGGAGAATTCCCGCAGCAGGACGGTCTGAGTCCCCTCCGGCAGCTCCTTGTCGAAGCCCGCCATGCGCAGCGCATCCATGACGCGGTCCGTGTCGTAATGCTCGGACAGGGCGACGTTCTCGCCGACGGTCGCTCCGAACAGCTTGAAGTCCTGGAACACCGCCGCGAAGCGCCCGCGGTGGTTTTTGACGTTGAAGTCCCTAATGTCCTCTCCGCCGACCGTTATGTGTCCGCCGTCGACGTCGTAGAGCCTGAGCAGCAGGTTTGTAACGGTCGTTTTGCCCGCGCCGTTGTAGCCGACGAGCGCCACGTGCTCGCCGGGACGGACCTCGAAGGAAACGTCCTTAAGGGCGTTTTCGGAGGAACCGGCGTAGGCGAACGAGACGTTTTCAAAACGTATCGTCTCCGGCTCCTCGCTGTCGGCGTCCCTGCCGCCGTCGGTGATCTTTACGCCGGCTTTGAGGAAAGTCCTGTATTTTTCGATGAGCTTCGACTGCTCTGTGAACATCCTGACCGCGACGACCGTCAGATAGAAAACGGAGTTGCTTATCTGCGCCGTGCCGTTGAACGCCGCGACGAAATCGCCGGTGGTCATGGTCTTGCTGACCATTACGCGGTAGCCCATATAAGCGCACATGACGAACAGCAGCCCGATAACGTCCACGGTGAAATTCTGAGTCATGCGCAGGGCGTCTATTTTGCCGACGTATTTTTTATGGGTCGTGTAAATATCGTCAGCCGCCCGGTCGAAACGGCGGATGAGAAGCGGCGACACGCCGTTCATTTTAAGCTCCGCAGCGTGGTCGGGCAGGTAAAACAGCCGCGCGAAGTAGTCGCCCATCCGGTGCTTTTCCGTGACGACGACGCGCCGCTCCATCATGAGCTTGCCCAGATACCTGCCCATAGGGATGAACGCCAGAACGAAGACCAGAGTAATGATTAGGCAGACGGGGTCTATCGCGATCATGACCGAGCCTATGGCCGCGAGGCTCAGAAAATTGCCGATATAGTCCCTGATCATCCTAACAAGGCGGTTTATGTTGTCGGAGGAGCTCTGAAGCGCGATGATGAAATCGCCGTAGAAGGCGGGGTCGTCGAAGGAGGCGAGGTCGAGCTCCGCCGCCTTGTCGAACAGCGTGCGCGACACGCCCTTTGAGAGCTTCTCGCGCTCGCGTCTGGCGAAAAGATTGTTGAACAGGGCGTTGGTGATACGGTCGACGAGCATAATGGCGATTATCGCGACGATGGCGAAGGCGATCTTCCGTACGTCGCCGCCGTACTCGAACGTGTCGATTATGTATTTGAGACCGATGACCGGGATAAGGCGCATCGGAAGCACGCCTATGATATAGGTAAGAGCCTCTCCCGCGATGAGCAGGGGCGAGACCTTTACGATTATCTTCAGCATGAAGAAGATGTTCGAGAGCATGGAATGTCCGCCGGGCGCTCTCTTTTTTTTGCCCTCGTCCGCGGGCGGGGGAGGCGGAAAGCCGGGCTGCGGGGCGTTCCCCGAGCCGGAGCCGGGAGGCGGGAAGCCCGCGGCGTTCTTCGGAGGCGCGAAGCCGCCTTCGGGAGGTCGTATTTCAGAACCGGGCCCCATCTTCGTCTTCGCCCCCTTTCCTGTAGCTTTGAGCCTGCATCGTGAACATATCAGCGTAAAGACCGCCCGCGTTCATGAGCTCCTCGTGGGAGCCACTCTGTACGACCGTCCCGTTCTCGAAAACGAAGATACGGTCGGACAGGGTCGCGCTCGAAAGTCTGTGTGAGATGTACACAGCCGTCCTGCCGAGCGTCTTTTCCATCAGCGCCTCGTACATTTTGTATTCGGCTATCGGGTCGAGAGCGCTCGAGGGCTCGTCAAGCACCGCGACGTCGAAAGCGTGGGCGAACATCCGGGCCGCGGCGACCTTCTGCTGCTCGCCGCCCGAAAGGCCGGAGCCCCGCGGGTCGAATTCACGGGTCAGCACCGTTTCCGCCCCGTCGGGCAGAGCCGAGACCTTGTCCCACGCGCCGGAGGCGACCAGCGCCTCTCGGGAGAGCTCCCTGTCCGCGTCCGTCTCCGTTTCACGGCAGAGCACGTTCTCGTTGACCGAAAGGGCGAAGACCTTGTAGTCCTGAAAGACGGTACCGAACAGAGCGCGAAGTTGAGAAAGATCATACTCCTTAATATCGACGCCGTTGACGAGGATCACGCCGCAGTCCGGGTCGTAAAAACGCAGAAGCAGCTTTACGAATGTCGTTTTACCCGCGCCGTTTCTGCCGACTATCGCGACGGTCTGACCCCTGTCTATTTTCAGGCTGACGCCTCTGAGCGAGGGCCTGTCCGCCCCGGGATAGGTGAAGGTGACGTCGCGGAACTCTATCGATTCTATCTTTTCTATGCCCCTGTCGCCTGAGACGATCCTGTTCTCGTAGTTCATAAACTCGCGGAAGTTGCCGAAGTACAGCGCGGAGGACTGGACGGAAGCAAGAGCCGACGCCATTACCCGTATGCTGTTTATGGCGGAGTTTACCGCCGTGACGAGCACGGTGAAGTCCGCAACCTCAAGATCCTTGCTGACCATAAAACGGTACGCTCCGTATCCGTACGCCACTCCGGAGGGGATGACCTGACTGAGAAGGTTGTTCAGAAGCTCGAGCCCGCCGGTCTTCCAGCCGTATTTCCTGATGACCTCGCGGTTTTTTTCGACCGCCGCGTCGAAGCGTGAGCGCATGACGGAGTAGATATCTGACGTGCGCATGTCCTTTGCGTAATCACGCAGGAACACGACCCTCTGCACGTAGGCCTTTTCGCGCCTGTAGGGGGTCATTTCCCTGTCCATCTTATAGTTGAGCTTGTTCCTTCGGGCCTCGAAATAGAAAACGGGGAGGATGAGCAGAAGCACGACCGTTATGCGGACGTCCACGGTCATGATATAGCTTATCAGGGCGACGAGCGACACGAGGGTGCTGACTATCTCCGAGATGTCCCATATAAAAGACGAATAGTAGCTCTCGCTGACGACCTCGGTCGCTCTCTGGTAGACGTTGTAATATTTCGGGTCCTCATAACAGGCGAGGTCCGCCTTCGAGGCCTTGTCGAATATCATGCGGTTGAGACCCTTGTAGATATTCTTCGCCTGAACGTCCCAGATATAGTCGCCTATGGTCTCAAGCGCGTAGGCGACGAGCGACAGGACCGTAAAAATGGTCAGCAGACGCATGTATTCCCCGAACTCGGCGCCGTTCGTTATAAGCAGCATAAGCTCGCGAAGGAAATACACGCGCTGGAAAAACGTTCTCCAGAGGGCGAAGCCCGAATTTGCGAGGAGCCGTCCGAGGACGTAGACGGGAGAAACTTTCCACATGAGCTTCAGCGCGTATGAGGTGTCCTTTATGACGCTCGAAAGCTTCTGGGGCTCGTTTTTGAATCTTCTGCCGGGAGGGGGCATTTGTCACCATCCGTTCATCAGCGTTTTATTGCCTTGAGCCGTGAGAATTCTTCACGTTCCTTTTCTTCGAGAACGCGGGTTATGAGCCTGATACGGTTTTCGAATTTCGGGATCTGCAGCTTGCTGAGCGCGTTCGTCCGTTTGCCGGTCTTTTTTATTGCGGCGCCGAGCCTTATGATGGTGCATTCGGTCTGGGCAAGCCTGACGGTCAGCTCCTTGACCTCATTGAACCTGACAAACGCGTCGTCGAGGTCCGCGGAGGTGAAGGACAGCCCGTACGCGGGGTAAAGCGGGCGTTCTTCCATGGTTATCAGCGGTATGCGCACGCCCATTACGGAACGGTTGAGAAGCTCGAGAGAGTCGTCGACCGGTATCGCCTCGGCGGCCTGAGCGCCGAGCCCGCCGGACATCTGCGCCCGGCTGAGAGCGAAATATGCCGCCGAAAACCTGACGGAGATCTCCTGCTGGAGCTTTCCCGCCTCGTCGGAGAGCTTGAGTATCTCCCGCACGAGGATGTTCTTTTTTTTGTCCATCAGCTCGTAGCCGGTTTTCGCGAGCTCGAGCGACCTGCGGGCGGCGACAAGGTTGGCTTTTGTGGCGACGATCTTTTCGCTCATCGTTTACACCTTCCCGTAATGCTCGTCCAGGGTGGCTCTGTCGATCCTGTCGAGTTCCTCTCGCGGGAGCATGCCGAGAAGCTCCCAGCCCAGGTCGAGGGTCTCGTCCATCGTGCGGTTGGTCTGTTCCCCCTGCCCGATGAAGCGCTGCTCGAACGCCGTGCCGAATGCGAGTATCTGTTTGTCGGTTTCGGCAAGCTCGTCGGAGCCTACGACCGAGGCGAGCGAACGGACGTCCTCCACGCGGGCGCACAGCGCGAAAAGCTGGTTTGCTACGGCGTTATGGTCCTTCCTTGTGCAGCCCTCGCCGATGCCGTCCTTCATCAGCCTTGAAAGGGAGGGCAGCACGCTCACAGGCGGATATATGCCCTGGGCGTCAAGGCTGCGGTCGAGCACGATCTGCCCCTCTGTTATGAATCCCGTAAGGTCCGGGATGGGGTGCGTGATATCGTCCCCGGGCATGGTCAGGATAGGTATCTGCGTGACGGAACCCGACGAGCCTTCTATCATTCCGGCGCGCTCGTAAATGGACGCGAGGTCTGAATAAAGATAGCCCGGATAGCCTTTTCTGCCGGGGATCTCACCCTTTGAAGACGAGAATTCGCGCAGCGCCTCGCAGTATGAGGTCATGTCGGTAAGTATGACCAGTACGTTCAGCCCGAGATCGAAGGCCAGATACTCCGCCGCTGTCAGAGCGCAGCGCGGAGTGATAATGCGCTCGGTAACGGGGTCGTCCGAAAGGTTCAGGAACATGACGACCCTGTCCATCGCCCCGGCATCGGAAAACGAGCGTCTGAAGTATTCCGCGACGTCACGTTTGACCCCCATCGCGGCAAATACCACGGCAAAGGACGACCCGTCGGTGACGTTCGCCTGCCTGACGATCTGTATCGCCAGCTCGTTGTGCTTCATGCCCGAGCCGGAAAAGATAGGCAGCTTCTGCCCTCTTATCAGCGTGGACATGCAGTCTATGGAGGAGATGCCCGTGCGTATGAAATTCTTCGGATAGACGCGCTTGACGGGATTTATGACAAGCCCGTTGACGTCGCGTTTGACGACGGGGTACACGGGGCCCATGCCGTCGATGGGCCTGCCGAGCCCGTCGAAGACCCTGCCGACGATCTCCGGCGACAGGGGCATAGTCATGGGCGAGCCTGTAAAACGGGCGCGTGTGTTTGCCATGGAAAGCCCTGCCGTGCCCTCGAAGACCTGGAGCGCCGCCCTTGAACCGTCTATCCTGACGACCCGTCCGTGGCGTTTCACGCCGCCGGGCAGGGTCAGCTCGACCATTTCGTCAAAGAACATTTCCGGGACGTCGTCTATGAACACAAGGGAGCCGTTTATCCCGGAAAGGGACGTTTTTTCTATGACCATATCGTTATTTCACCGCCGCAAGAGCCGCGTCGATCTCGGTCTTCAGGGCGTCGAAGCCCGCCCCCGTGTCCCCGCGCAGGTCCTCTTTCATACGGGCGACCTTCGCGAAGATCCCGGTCTCGGTAAGGGAGGATACGGGGATCCGGCCGGAAAGCTTTTCCGAGCACGCGTCGTACAGATAGAGAATGGTTTTCATCATGCGGTAATGCATGGTGACGGGCATGAAGGCGTCCTCATTGCTCAGGGTGTTCTGCTGGAGGAAACCGGTCCTTATTACGCGGCAGATCTCAAGCACGAGCTTGCTCTCGTCTGGTAGCACCTCCTGCCCAATCAGCTTGACGACCTCGAGCAGCTTGTCCTCGTCGAGAAGAAGACCGCTTATGCGCGTCCTGCATTCCTGGAAGTCCGGCGCGGCGTTTTCGGCGTACCAGCCGGAGAGCTCGCCGACGTATTCGCTGTATGACTCCATCCAGTTTATCGCCGGATAGTGTCTTGAGTACGCGAGGTTCTTGTCCAGCGCCCAGAAACAGCGCGTGAAGCGCTTGGTGTTCTGCGTGACCGGCTCGGAAAAATCCGCGCCCGGGGGCGACACGGCGCCGATTATGGTAACGCTGCCTCTGCCGCCGCCCAAGGTCTCTGCCTGGCCCGCACGTTCATAAAATGCGGAGAGCCTCGAAGGCAGATAAGCGGGATAGCCTTCGTCGGCGGGCATTTCCTCGAGCCTGCCGGAGATCTCGCGCAGAGCCTCCGCCCAGCGCGACGTGGAGTCCGCCATCATCGCGGCGTTATAGCCCATGTCACGGTAGTATTCCGCCAGGGTTATGCCGGTGTATATCGAGGCTTCGCGCGCAGCCACGGGCATATTCGAGGTGTTCGCGATGAGTATCGTCCTCTCGAGCATGGAACGGTGCGTGACCGGATCGATGAGCTCGGAGAACTCCTCGAGAGCCTGTGTCATTTCGTTCCCGCGCTCTCCGCAACCGACGTAGATTATGATGTCGGCGTCGGACCATTTTGCGAGGGTGTGCTGCATGACGGTCTTCCCGGTGCCGAAACCGCCGGGGATCACCGCCGAGCCTCCCTTCGCGATCGGGAACATCGTGTCGATAACCCGAAGCCCCGTTACAAGAGGCTCGCTCGGTACCAGCCGTTTCTTTACCGGCGCGGGCGTACGGATGACGCGGCGCTGAGCGGCGGTAAGGCTTTTCCTGCCGCCGCGGGGGTCGGCAACGACCGCAAGCTCGTCGTGGACGGTGTATTCACCGTCCTCCCGGACGGACTCGGCGACGCCGAAGCAGCCCTCCGGGACCATGCAGCGGTGGAGAACGGTCTG
>JAILDS010000224.1 GCA_024689165.1 Clostridia bacterium | reverse complement strand
ATCATCACTATGGTGCCCAAAAGCGAGCACTCCCGCGGGGTCTGCGAGTCGATACTGCCGGCTCTGGGCCCGGGGAAGATATATATCGACATGTCCACGATCTCGCCGGACGTCTCCGTCGCTATCTCCGAAAAGGTGAAGGCGACGGGAGCGCAGTTCGCAGACTGCCCGGTCGTCAAGTCCCGTCCCGCCGCGCTAAAGGGCGAGCTGGGTATCTACGCCGGCTGCGACGAGGAGCTTTTCCCGGCTATCGAGCCCGTACTGCGCTATATGGGCTCGACCGTCCTCTATATGGGCAAAAACGGCATGGGGCTGGTCATGAAGCTCTGCCACAACACCCTCGTAGCGCAGATCCAGAACGGCGTGAACGAGACTCTCGCGCTCGCCAACCGCTTCGGCATCGACGCGTACAGGTTCCATGAGGCGGTCGTCTGCGGCGGCGCGCAGAATTTCTACCTCGACGCCCAGTATGAGAACCTCGCGAAGGAGGACTGGACTACGGCCTTCTCGATAGAGAACATGCACAAGGACCTCGGGCTCACCCTCGACCTCGCCGCCGCGCGCGGCGCGAAGCTCCCCGGCGCTCAGAACGCCAAGCGCGTCTACGACCTCGCCATGGAGCGCGGGTTCGCCTCGAGCGACTTCAGGACGACCTTCCGCGTCGTGCGCGAGGAGAACGAAAAGGCCTGAACCGCGACCGTCATATTATTTCCCCGTCCCGGCAGGCATCACGCGGCGAAGCACGGAACAAACAAGACCCGCCATGACAGTTTTTGTTCACGAAGGCGTCACAGCGGGCCTTTATCTTATTGTCTCTTGTCGGGCGGCGGTCAGACCGGCGGGGACGACCGTCCCGTCTTTTCTGTTGACAAGCTCTTTTCGGCTCGGTATAATCGAAGCAACAATAAAAACGGGAGACAACTGATATGTATACACCTGACAACGGCAAGATATGGCTCGCGACCGGCAGCGAGAGAGTATATCTCGACCCCGCGATGGCGAACCGCCACGGTCTCATCGCCGGCGCCACCGGTACCGGCAAGACCGTCACTCTCAAGGTCGTGGCTGAATCCTTCAGCGAGATGGGCGTCCCTGTCTTCATAGCGGACATCAAGGGCGACGTATCGGGCATGTGCGTTCCCGGCTGCGAGAACAAGCACATCCGCCGCTCCATCGACACGATGGGGATCGAGAACTTTGATTACACGTCCTTCCCCGTCCGCTTCTTCGACGTATACGGCAGGCTGGGGCACCCCGTGCGCACCACCATTTCGGAGATGGGGCCCGACCTCCTCGGTCGTCTGCTCAACCTGACCGACGTGCAGAACGGCGTGCTCCGCATAGTGTTCCGCATCGCCGACGACCAGGGGCTCCTGCTGCTCGACCTCAAGGATCTGCGTTCCATGCTGCAGTACGTCGCGGACAACGCGGGCGAATACAAGATAAAATACGGCAACGTCACGCCTCAGAGCGTCGGCGCGATACAGCGCGCCCTGCTCACTCTCGAGGACGAGGGCGGCGACATCTTCTTCGGCGAGCCCGCGCTCGACATCTCCGACTGGTTCGACTGGGCGCAGGACGGGCGCGCCGTGATGAACATACTCGAGTGCTGCGAGCTTTTCCAGCACCCGCTTCTTTACAGCACCTTCCTGCTGTGGATGCTCACCGAGCTCTACGAGCTGCTGCCAGAGGCGGGCGACCTCGACAAGCCGAAGATCGCGTTCTTCTTCGACGAGGCGCACCTGCTGTTCAAGGACGCTCCGCGCGCACTCATCGAAAAGGTCGAACAGGTCGTAAGGCTCATCCGTTCCAAGGGCGTCTCCGTCTGGTTCATCACTCAGAACCCGATGGACATCCCCGAATCCGTCCTTGCTCAGATAGGCAACCGCATCCAGCACGCGCTGCGCGCCTATACCCCCAATGAGCAGAAGGCTATCCGCGCCGCCGCGCGCTCTTTCCGCGTCAACGCCGCTTTCGACACGGAGGCCGTCCTTCAGGAGCTGGCGACCGGCGAGGCGCTCGTCTCCGTTCTTGACGAAAAGGGCGTGCCCGGAGTCGTCCAGAGGGCGAACATCCTTCCCCCGAAGAGCTCCATGAGCGCGGTGGAACCCGCCGTTATCGGCACGGTCATAGCCAATTCCCCGCTCTGCGCGAAATACGCGAACGCTGTGGACCGCGAATCCGCGTTCGAGATCCTGACTGCCGCCGCCGAAGAGGCACAGAAGCAGGCGCAGGCCGAGGCGGAGGCCAGGGAGAGGGAAAAACAGCGCGCCGCCGAGGAAAAGCAGAAGGCCGCCGAGAAAAAAGCGAAGGAACAGGCGAAGGCAAAGAAGAAAACGGGCTCGAGCCGCAGAGCCTCGCCCGTGGAAAAAGCCGCAGCCTCGGCGATGAGCAGTATCGGCCGCGAGGTCGGCAGACAGCTCGTGCGCGGTTTCTTCGGCACTCTGAAAAAATAAGTCCTGCCGACAGGTCCGCCTGTCACCGCGCGGGCGGACACGTCCGCCGGCTGTTTACGAAAACCGTCAAAAAAAAGGGCTGTAAAACATCCGATCACAATACTGCCGCTGCAGCATACCTGCGCAATACTAAAAAAAGTCACAAAAAAAACGGGGAATATGGCGAAACACTGCCATATTCCCGCATTTTTTTGTGAAACGGCAGGGGTCTGCCGTGCTACAGCTCGATTTACACGATTTTTTACAGTCCCTTATTATTACCGGATCATTTGCCGAGCAGGTTCCTGATCTCCAGGGAGATTATGTGGATCGCGCCGATGAGCTGGCCGAGCACGCCCCACTGCCCGTGGTGCCTGCCGCAGAGCGGGCAGGCCTCGCCGCTGGCGCCGCCGAGATCGTCGGGCGCTTCGGGCCCGTCTTCCTCTCCAAGGGCGGGGATGACGGTGTTCTCGTTCCTCTTAGCGCCGCAGACGGTGCACTCCTCGTGCTTCAGGCCGTCCTCGGTGTCGGTGGGCTCGAGATCGATCACCCATACGTAGTTGTGGTCGCCGGTCGGAGCTATCACTGTGCCTTCGGCCTGAGTAGCGGGGCAGTTCCTGCACTTCTGGTGCTTCACGCCCGCGTCGCCGCAGGTCGCCGGTGTATCGATCACCCACTGCCATACGTGGACGCCGGTGGCGGGGTCGACGATGGAATCGAGCTTGTTTTCCTCCTCGTCGAAATAGTCGCCGCAGACGGTGCAGCGCTGATAGCCTAAGGTGCCGTCGCTGCCGCAGGTGGCGGGAACAGCGTCGACCCATTCCTCGAATTCGTGCGCGGCGGGGATGGGCGTGTTCTCGCTTTGGACGTGCCCGCATACCGAGCAGTATTCATGCTGGACGCCGTCGGTATAGCAGCCTGCCGCCTGGTCTTCGACCCATTCCCAGGAATGGTCGCCGGTGGCGGGGACCCTGATGTCTTCGTCCGTGAGCACGTTGCCTTCCGTATCGATACGCGCTCCGCAGGTACGGCAGGTGAAATAACCGACGCTGCCGTCGTTGCCGCAGTCGGCAAAAACGTTGTCCGTCCAGTCGGTTTCGTCGTAGACGTGCTCGTGCTCGCCCCACTGTTTGAGGATGACGGGATAGACCGGATCGGTATTCGTGTCGTCCGTCCAATAGAATTTACCGCAGGTATAGCTCGATTCGTCCGCGTCGAACGCGACGCCGTCGGGCAGGTAAGGCTCTAACGCGGCGGCGAGAGCCTCATAGTTGTAGGTGCCGATTATTGCGGCGCTGACGGTGTTGCGGATCTCTATCTGTGAGGTCCCGTCGATGGAGATCACCGCGGTGTCGTAACCAACGCCGTTGAAACCGGGGAACGTAATAAGGCCGCCATCGGGATCGATCAACAGAGACGAGCCGTTGAGCAGCGAGATATCGGTCGCCATCCACGAAAAACCGCCGAAAACGACCACTTGAGCGCCGTCGATGGTCAGGGCGTACTGGTTGCCGGCGTTATAGGAAGAAAGAGTGGCTATATCAAGACTTCCGTTGCGTATAGTCAGACCGCCCATGGTATCGATGCAGCCGAAAGTAACTTCGCAGCCGTTCAGGTCGAGCTCGACCGTACTGTAATACCCGAGATCGGCGAACGCGTCCGGCTCGTCGACGTCCCTGAGGATCGTGACGACGTCGCCGTCATCAGTGTTTTCAAGAGCCTCCTCCAGCGTCTCGTACTGCAGGGTACCGATCTGAGCCGCGTAATCGAAAGCGGCGACGTGCTGTTTAAGGTAAGAGAAATAGACGGCTCCGTAAGCGTCGGTGCGGCTGACGTCGAAGCTGTCTACCCTCGTTACGATCCTGATGGTGTTTCCGTCGTCGCTGAGATAGTAGCTGTACTGCTCGCGCATGATCGCGGCGTTGGCCTCGTCGACGCCCTGTTCGGCGATCATTCCTTCCTCGTCGAACCAGTAGGCGCCGGCTTCGAGTGAGTCGCTGTCCGCCTTGGGCAGCAGGGTGAACCCGTCGATGGCGAACGCCGCGGAGCACATGCCGATGAGCATGACCGCCGCCAGAAGCACGCCGAGGGGTTTTCGGATGAATGATTTCTGCAAAACTGAATCCTACGTGGAATATAGTGATTTCAAAGAACGGCGTTTCGGGCCGCCCTCGTCGTTCATTGCGGATTATATATCGTCCGTAAGGAATAATCAAGTTTTTATTAAACGTATCCGGCGTTTTGTATGAAAGGCGAGACAGGGAGTAGGGGTAAGGGAGTAGTAGTTAGGAATTAGAACTATTCCCTGCTGCCTATTCCCTATTCCCTACTGCCTATTGCCTGTTCGCCGCGCTTACGATCGATTCATATTCGAACGGTAAATCTCTGCGAACGGGGCGATGAAGATGTAGAAGAAGAATATCCAGGTGTGGAACATGGCGATCCAGTAGCCGAAGCCGGGGCCGTGTTTCTCGCCGCAGAGCCTGCAGACCGAGTCCTCCGGCGCGGCGGTCGGAGCGTCGGGCTTGGCGGCGGCTTCTTCGGCGGTGAGCTCGGCGTCGGTCTTGATTTCGTCGATGACCGCTTCGGCGTTTTCCAACGCGGCGGCTACGGCGTCGATATCCGCCGCGGCGTCAATGGCTGCCTCACCGTCCGCAATCGCGGCGGCAAGGTCGGTCTGCTCGTCGGCGCGGTAATCCGCCGGGTCTTTGTAGTTCTCCAATTCCGCTTTCGCAGCGGCCTTGGCGGCGTCAAGCTCTGAAATCACCGTCAGCGCCACGTCGCTGAACGCGCTTGCATAGTCCGTTTTGTAATCGTCGTTATACTGCTCGCTGAACACCTTCAGCGCGTAGGAGCCGACGGCAAGGTCGGCGGGCACGGTGAAGGTCAGGGTCCCGTCCGCTTCGTCGGGCTGCGTGAGGCGGCCGTAATACACGGCGCTGCCGGCTGCGTCCGTCAAAATCGCGGAAATATACTCGTTTGCGCCTACCGCCGCGCCGGTGTAGGTGAGCGCTGCCGTCCCGCCGGCTGC
>JAILDS010000199.1 GCA_024689165.1 Clostridia bacterium | reverse complement strand
TATGACGCCTATCCCCTCTTTATGCATCCTGTCGACGAAGTACATAAAGTCCTCCGGCGTGCCGTAGCGCGACGTCGGAGCGAAATAGCCCGTGACCTGATAGCCCCAGGAGCCGTCAAAGGGATATTCGGTTATCGGCAGCAGCTCGATATGCGTGTAGCCCATTTCGGAGACATACGGGGCGAGGGAGTCGGCAAGATCGCGGTAGGAATAGAAATTCCCGTCGGGGTAACGCTTCCACGACCCGGCGTGCACCTCGTAGATATTCACCGGGGAGGAATAGACGTTGGTCTTTTTCCTGCGGGCGATCCACCCGGAATCGCTCCACTCAAAGTTCCCGAGCGGGTAATACTTCGAGGCGTTGGCAGGGCGAGTCTCGCAATGGAAGGCGTAGGGGTCGGTTTTGAGCACGCGGGTCCCGTCGGAACGGATCACGCAGTACTTGTAAGCGCAGTAACGCTCTATGCCTTCGACGACGGTCTCATAAACGCCGTCGCCGAGATCGGTCATAGGATGGCTGTCGCAGTTCCATCCGTTGAACTCCCCCGCGAGACTCACCGCCCGGGCGTTCGGCGCCCATACGCGGAAGACAGCCCCGCCCGGCGCGGGGTGCGAGCCGAAATAATCATATGCCTTGAACGAGGTGCCCTCGCGGAAAAAGTACAGGGCGACGCCCGCCGCTTCGTCAAGAGCCATAAGGATCCCCCTTGGCGGAAGATTGAGCCGCGCTGCGCGGCCTCCGGGTCATTCTATCAAAGATTTGGTTTTAATTCAAGCTGTTTTTGACTTTTTTCAACAAAACCACAACGAAATTTCACCTCAGAATATGTTGAAAACAACGGTTGCGCCTTTCTTAATACATTTAAAATAGTGTTGATTTTAGCGTTCGCCGACTGTATAATAACATGCGGGCTTTTGAGAGGGGGCGCGCTATGACCGACGGCATCGATACCGCCGCTTCCCGGGTCGACGGATCCGGGACCTCCGGCACGCGTCTTTTCCTGGGGCTCACAGGGCAGTCCGGGGCAGGCAAAAGCACCGCGTGCGGCTACCTGCGCGAAAAATACGGCGCTTTCGTCGCCGACAGCGACAGGATAGCCCGCGAGGTCGTCGAGCCCGGCTCCCCCGTGCTTGACCGGATCGCCGAAGCGTTCGGAAATGACGTGATCGTCTCCGGCAGGCTCGACAGGGCCGTCCTGGCGGCAAGGGCGTTTTCAAGCGATGAAAACACCCGCATGCTCAACAGGATAGTACACCCCGCGATACTTGAGAGGTGCTTCGAATACGCCGGGCAGTCCGACGCTTCCGTCGTCATCTTCGACGCTCCCCAGCTGTTCGAGAGCGGCCTCGACGCCTACTGCGACGCGACGCTCGCCGTCACGGCGCCGGAAAGCGAACTGATAAAACGAATAACCGCCCGCGACGGGATAGACGCGAAGACTGCCGAAAAAAGGCTCGCAAGACAGCACAGCGCGGAGTTTTTCGAGCGCAGCTGCGATTTCACCGTTTCCAACACGGATAAAACCGGGCTGTTCCGCCGGCTTGACACGGTAATGGCGGAGCTGCTGTCCGGCAGCGGTCCAAAACGAAGAAAAAGAAAGGCGATACCCATGGAAAACAACGACAAATACAAGGACCTTAAAGACAAACTGTTCTTTTCCCCGAAGCACGTTGCCGAGACCGGTTCAAAAGACGACGTCGGCGCGGCGGACGAATACTGCAGGGGATATATGGATTTTCTCGCCCGGAGCAAGACGGAACGCGAGTGCGCCGAGTACTTCGTCGCCCGAGCGGAGGCCGCCGGCTTCAGGCCGTTCGCATACGGCGAAAAATACGCCGCCGGCGACAGAATATATCTGAACAACCGCGGCAAATCCGTCATTTTCGCCGTTATAGGAAAGCAGGGAGCGGAAAAAGGCGTGAAGATCGCCGCGGCGCATATCGACTCGCCCAGGCTCGATCTGAAGCAGGCCCCGGTCTTTGAAGACACCGAGCTGGCGTATTTCAAGACGCATTACTACGGCGGCATAAAGAAATACCAGTGGACGGCGATCCCGCTCGCCCTTCACGGCGTCATAATGACCGCAGACGGAGAGACCGTCCGCGTATGCATCGGCGAGGATGACGGCGACCCGAAGTTCGTAATAACCGACCTTCTGCCGCATCTTGCGCAGGAGCAGATGAAAAAGCCGATGTACGAGGGCGTGAACGCCGAGTCGCTCAATCTTCTCGTCGGCTCGCGGCCGTTCAAAAACGATCCCGGCAGCGAGATGGTCAAGCTCGGCATACTCAACCTGCTCTATGAAAAATACGGCGTCACGGAGCGCGATCTTTTCAGAGCGGAGCTTGAGACTGTGCCCGCGTTCAAGCCCTGCGACATCGGGCTCGACCGCTCCATGATAGGCGCGTACGGGCATGACGACAAGGTCTGCGCCTACCCCGCCTTCACCGCCATTCCGGACGGCGTTATTCCCGAAAAGACCTGCATCTGCGTACTGACAGACAAAGAGGAGACCGGCTCCGACGGTCCGACCGGCCTGAACTCCGCGTATCTTACCGACTTCATCACCGAGCTGTGCGAGAGCTCCGGCGCGAACCCGAGGCAGTGCATGAGCGCAAGCGAGTGCCTTTCGGCAGACGTCAACGCCGCCTTCGACCCCGGTTACCCGGACGTGATGGAAAAGCGCAACTGCTCATACATGAACAGGGGCGTCGTCCTGACGAAATTCACAGGCTCGCGCGGGAAGTACGACACCAACGACGCGAGCGCGGAGTTCATCGCGAAGATCATAAAACTGATGGACGACAACGGCGTCGCGTGGCAGGCCGGCGAGCTCGGCAGGGTCGACCTCGGCGGCGGCGGGACCGTAGCGAAATACGTCTCCGCCCACAATATCGACACTGTGGACCTCGGCGTCCCGGTCCTCTCCATGCATGCCCCATTCGAGGTCGTCGCCAAGAGCGACGTATATGAGACAGAAAAAGCGTTCAGAGCTTTTTATCTCAGCGATTGACAGGATCGGATGACTTACAGACCCTCTCCCGGCGCTTACTCGAACATCTTCGCAGTGCCGTCCGGAGCCCTAGAACACGTCAAGCTCGCCCCGCCGCTCGCGCTGCGGGCGCTGCTGCTTGTCTGCGGGACGGACGAAGCGCTCGATGAAGCATCCGTTTCGGCCCGGCTCGGCTGTTCGCCGGAAGAAGCCGGAGACGCGCTGGGGTTCTGGGTAAAACAAGGTCTCATCGAAGAACGCGCGCAGGGCTCGGACGCCTTACCGAAGAGCCGCGCCGTTACCGCAGCAGCTCAGAACGCGCCGGAAACGAAAACGGACGCGCAGGCTGCCGACAAAAAAGAAGCCTTACCGCGCGCCTCCGGAACGGAACGCAGGCAAAACACGACTTCACGGGTACGCGAAGTCGTTCCCGCCGCTGCGCCGGACAAGCTGCCCGCCGCGACGCTGAAAAGCCGGGCGACGGAGGACCCCGAGGTCGCCAGGCTGCTCAAAGAGAGCCAGTCTCAGCTCGGGCGCACGCTCAGCCCGTCCGACGAAAACATGCTGCTCGACCTTCACGACGCTCAGGGACTCGACACCGAGATCATACTGACTCTGCTCTCCTGCGCCCGCGTCACGGGCAGGGAGCGCGACCGCACCTACATCCACGAGGTCGGCAGGCTCTGGGGCGAAAAAGGCTACAAGACCTGCCACGCCGCCCAGCGATACTTCACCGAGGAAGCAAAGTGCGACGCGCTGTGGCAGAAGCTGTGCGGAGCCGGCGCCGGCGAATACGTGAAGCTTTCTTTCAAAAACGTTTCGCAGATCCGCAAATGGCTGTATGAATACGGTTTTTCTCCCGACCAGATCGTCGAAGCTTACAGGCACCTTGTGTCGTCCGGCAGGATGAGCGCAGAAAAATTCAGCTTCGCGGTTATGGACAGGACTCTTACCGGCTGGTTCGACGCCGGCGTGACCGACGCGGCGGAAGCAGAAAAACTCCGGTCCGCGGCAGGAACTGCAAAAAAGAAGGCGCGGGCGGACTCAAAAGGCGACGCCGCCGAAGCCGCCTCTTCACGGGAACCCGACGATATCGGAACGATGCCCGTTTTCACCGACGGGATGAGCAAGCAGGACAGGCGCCGGGCTTACGTGGCATCGAAGAAAGGAAAATAAATGTCTTACTCCCCCGAACTAAGGCGCAGAGCGCAGCAGATCGTCGACGACCGGCGCGTTGAGGCGAAAACCGACGCCGACAGGCGCGAGGCTGATTTTTCTGCGCTCGAAAGCCGCTACGCTCCCCTTGCCGGTCTGATACGAAAGACCGCGCACAGCACGGTCAACGCCCTGACGATGGAACCCGGCAAGGCGCAGTCCTTCCTTGAGGAGCTGAGCGTCAAGAACCTCGCCGCGCAGGAAGAGGTCAAAAAGCTCCTCGCGGAACACGGGCTCCCGGAAAACTGGCTCGAGCCGCGCTATACCTGTCCGCTGTGCAACGACAGGGGCAACGCCGGCGGGCGCGTCTGCGTCTGCTACAAGACGCTGCTGAGGGAGCTCGCCTACAAGGACGCGGGCAGGATAACGCCGTTCCAGAAAAGCTCCTTCGACGAGTTTTCACTCGACTTTTACCCCGACAGGCCAACAAAAAACGGAAGGACGAGCGTCAGGGCTCAGATGGCCTCCGTTTTCGATTACTGCAAGAGCTACGCCGAAAACTTCCGACCGTCCTTTGACAGCCTGCTGTTTACGGGCGACCCGGGGCTGGGCAAGACCTTTCTGTCGCTCTGTATAGCCGATACCGTGATCGACCGGGGCTTCACGGTGCTCTACGCAGGCTGCCCGGACCTTGCGGACATACTCAACGATGCACGTTTCGGCAAGGGCGCCGACGATCCGACGGACCTTATAGCCGACTGCGACCTGTTCATTCTCGACGACCTCGGCGCAGAGTTTTCCACCCAGTTCTCGCAGGCGGCGCTCGGGTCGATCATCTCCAACCGGCTCGCGAAAAACGCTTCGACCATAATCAGTACGAACCTGACGCCTGCTCAGATCGAAACAAAATACCCCGCCCGTCTCGCCTCAAGGGTCCTCGGAGAGTACCGGAGGATGAGCTTTGAGGGCGACGATATCAGAAGACTCGATGCCTGAGAGGCATCGTGAATCGGGAGATTGAAGCCATGACAGATCTTGAAAAACTCGCCCTGGCGATGTACCCGGACGTCGACAAAACGCCCGAGGATTACGAAAACCTGTACCCGCCGAGAGAGTCCGGCGGAGCGGTCACGCGCTTCGCTCCCTCGCCCACGGGATATATGCATCTGGGCAACCTTTTCTCTGCTTCAATAGATTTCCTCGCCGCGAAGGACGGCGGGACGTTCTATCTCAGGCTTGAGGACACCGACAAGAAACGAGAGGTCGAGGGCGCCGTCGAAAAGATACTCGACGGGCTCAGCTCCTTCGGCATCACGCCGACGGAGGGCGTCACAGGCAGCGGCACTGAAACGGGCGATTACGGCCCGTACGTCCAGAGCATGCGCAAAGACATTTACTCCTGCTACGCGAAGAGCCTTGTCGAAAAGGGACTCGCCTACCCGTGCTTCTGCACCGAAGAAAAACTCAGCGCCATGCGTGAGGAACAGACCGCCGCCGGCGAAACCCCCGGTTACCGCGGCAAATGGGCGGTATGCCGCAGTCTTTCCCCCCAAGAAGCGCTTGCAAGGGTCGAAGCCGGCGAAAGCTATGTCGTTCGGCTGAGGAGCGAAAGGTCCGCAAACAAAGTTACCGTCGACGACTGCATCAAGGGCAGACTGGAGCTTCCGTCAAACGACACGGACGCCGTGATAATGAAAGCAGACGGCATCCCGCCCTACGCCTTCGCCCACGCGGTGGACGACCACCTGATGCGCACGACCCACGTCATAAGGGGCGACGAATGGATAGCCTCGCTGCCGCTTCACATGGAGCTGCACAAGGCCCTGGGCTTCAGGGCCCCGAAGTACGCTCACATCGCCCCGATCATGAAGACCGAAAACGGGAACAAACGCAAGCTCTCGAAGAGAAAGGACCCGGAGGCGGGAGTCTCATTCTACAAGGAAGCGGGATATACCGGCGACACCGTCCTCGAATACCTGATGACAATAGCGAACTCCAATTTCGAACAGTGGAGGAAGCAGAACCCTGATGCCGTGCTGACCGACTTTCCGTTCTCACTGAAAAAGATGAGCGCGTCCGGCGCGCTGTTCGATTTCGACAAGCTGGAGGACGTGGGCAAAAACAGGATCTCACGGCTCGACGCGCGGACCGTTTACGAGCTTCTCGGAGCGTGGGCAGAGGAATTCGACCCTGATTTTTACGGCATACTCGCAAAAGACCCCGATTACTCCGTTTCCGTCCTTTCCATCGACCGCGGCGGAAACAAGCCGAGGAAGGACATGGCAAAGTGGTCCGACGCGAAGGACGTCCTCTCCTTCTTCTACGACGGGCTTTTCGAACCCGCCGCCGTCCTGCCCGACGGAGTCGAGGGCGCCGACGCGGCGAAGATAATCGAGGAGTTTCTGAAGACCTACGACCCTGCGGACGACAAAAACGTCTGGTTCGAAAAGGTCAAAGCGATCTGTCCTGCCGTCGGCTACTGCGCTGACATGAAGGAATATAAAAAATCCCCCGGCGAGTACAGAGGCAGCGTCGCGATGGCTTCCGCCGTCCTGCGTCTCGCCGCCACGGGCAGGACCCAGACGCCGGACCTTACCGCAGTCATGGCGGTGCTCGGTATCGACAGGGTCCGCAGCAGGCTTTCTGCCTACGCGGAGCTTGTAAACGCAGGGCGCGAAGAGTAAAAGACGCAGACGATCGATCCGTCCGACGGAGGCCTTCCGCTTCCTGCGGCGCAAACAAACGGGAGAATGGATATGAACGGCAATTTTATTCACGACATCATCGACGAAGAGCTTGCCTCGGGCAAGAACACAAGGGTACAGACCCGCTTCCCGCCCGAGCCCAACGGCTGGCTCCATATCGGCCATGCGAAGGCGATATGCATAGATTTCGCCACCGCCGAAAAATACGGCGGCATATGCAACCTGCGCTTTGACGACACCAACCCGGTCAAGGAGGGCGAGGAATACGTCGAGGCGATCAAGCGCGATATCGAGTGGCTGGGCTTCAAGTGGGCAAACGTCTATTACGCCTCTTCCTATTTCGATTTTTTGTATGAATGCGCACTGAAGCTCATCAGGAACGGCGACGCTTACGTGGACGACCTCTCCGCCGCCGAGATAGCCGCGACGAGGGGCAATCTCACCGAGCCCGGGACAGAGAGCCCGTACAGGAACCGTTCCGTCGAAGAGAATCTGGAGCTTTTCGAGAGGATGCGCGCCGGCGAGTTCGCCGACGGCGAGAAGGTCCTGCGCGCAAAGATCGACATGGCGTCGCCCAACCTCAACATGCGCGACCCCGTAGTTTACAGGATCCTTCACGTCGACCACCACCAGACCGGCTCGAAGTGGTGCATCTACCCGATGTACGATTTCGCCCATCCGCTGTCCGACGCCTGCGAGAAGGTCACGTATTCCCTCTGCTCGCTGGAGTTCGAGAACCACAGGCCGCTTTACAACTGGTTCCGCGACAAGATCGGCTTCGACGAGCCGCCGAGGCAGATAGAGTTCGCCCGGCTCAACCTGAATTACTGCGTCACCTCCAAGCGCAAAAACATGCAGCTCGTCTCCTCCGGGACGGTCTCCGGCTGGGACGACCCGCGCATGTGCACCCTCGCGGGCATGCGCCGCAGGGGGTACCCCCCGGAGGCGATACGCGACTTCATCGACCGCGTCGGCGTCGCCAAGGCGGATTCCATAGTCGATTACGCTCTGCTCGAGGCCTGCGTGCGGGACGACCTCAACGCAAACGCCCCGAGGATCATGGCCGTTCTCGACCCTGTAAAGCTGATAATCGAAAACTATCCCGAGGGCAAGACCGAGACGCTTGACGTGGAGCTCCATCCCGACAAGCCGGAGCTCGGGACGCGCAGGGTCACGTTTTCAAGAGAGCTTTATATCGAGCGGGAGGATTACATGGACGCCCCGCCGAAAAAGTATTTCAGACTTTTCCCGGGCAACGAGGTCAGGCTCAAGGGCACTTATGTCGTGCGCTGCACCGGCGCGGATCATGATGAAAACGGCAACGTCACCGCCGTCCGCTGCGTATACGACCCCGAAACGAGGGGCGGCAACACTCCCGACGGCAGGAAGGTAAAGGGTACCATCCACTTCGTTTCCGCCGCGGACTGCAGAAAAGCAGAGGTCAGGCTTTACGACCGGCTCTTCACCGTTGAGAACCCCGCCGCGGACGAGGACGTGCTCGAGCACGTCAATCCCGACTCTCTGACTGTCGTAGACAACGCCGTCATCGAGGGCGGCGTCGGGGATATCGCCCCCGGCGACACCTTCCAGTTCATGCGCAAGGGCTATTTCCGGGCAGACGACAGCTCGACGCCCGAAAACCTCGTTTTCAACCGCACGGTCGAGCTCAACTCATCATACAAGGCGTAAAGAGGTGCTTATATGAAAACAGCGTATAAGATCATCACGCCCATACTCGCACTGCTGCTCATACCCGCCGTGATATGGGCGCCGATGTTCACCTTCGTAATGTCGCCCGCGACCGAGGGCGAGCAGTCGCTTGCACAGAACCTGGGCATCAAGCAGCAGTCGAGCTTTTACGACCTGAAAACGTATTATGAAAAGTACGAAAGCACTCTTTCCGTACTGTTCGATCAGAAAGAAGACGTTTCCGGCGAAGAAGAAAAACCCGGCGCTTACGAGCAGCTCCTTGAGCTGCTCCCGTCCGTGAAATATCTCAAGCCGTTCAATTTCTTCCTCGCGTTCGACCTTCTGATGATGCTCGCGATAGTCGTCACGTCCGTTTTTACAAAAAAACGCTGGCTCGCCGCGATATTCGGCGCTGCGGGTCTGGGCTCGACGATGCTGATGAACGTTTTCTTCAACAAATTCGCCGAACCCGTCCTCAACGGCACGTCCGGCCTCAGCGCGATCGTGTCGAAGCTCGGCGGCGACCTTTTCGGCGCGCTCGGATCTCTGGCCGGGGAATCAGGACTTGCGGGGCTCGCCAGCGGCAGCACGTCTTTTCTGTCCGGGCTTACGGACATGATAGTCGGCAGGGTGACCGTCTTCAAGCTCTCCACGGGCTATCAGATCTTTCTGCTTATCTTTGCGCTCCTGACCATATTCTCGATAGTAGCGGCGCTTGCGCTGCAGGAGGACGACTGATGAAAAAAACGCTGCTTGCGCTCGTCTGTCTCGCGCTCACGCTTTCGTTCTGCTCATGCTCGGGCGAAAAAACCGACCCGACGACGACGGCGCCCCCGGAACCGACCGCAGCACCTCAATCGGCAGGATACGTGCTTCCGGCCGACTTTGAACAGATAATACTGCCGGACTCGGGCGACATCTCCACCGAAAAAATGAGCTTTGAATACGACTCCATGGGCAGGATTCTCTCCTGCTCGTATGATTACGGCTCCGGCGCGGTGCTCATCAGCTATCTTTACACGGAAAACAGCGTCGGCGTGACGGCTTTCCTCGGCGCGACGAAGCTTGCCGAATCCGCTTTCGCGCATGACGGGACCTTTGACGCCGGGAACGGCTACACCGTGCATGAGGGCTATTATTTCTTCGGTTATTCATTTTAGAAAGGAAGATATACCATGAAATTAGGCGTACTTACAAATCTGTTGGCGGACGTTGCCGTAGAGGACGCGTTCAGATATTTCAAATCGCTTGGGCTCGAAGCGGTCGAGATCGGCTGCGGCGGCTACCCCGGCAAGGCGCACGCCGACCCCGGAGTCCTTCTCAACGATGAAAAGGCTCTGGACACCTTCAAGGGCCTGTTCAAAGAATACGATCTTCAGCTGTCTGCCCTGTCCTGCCACGGGAACATGATCCACCCGAACAAGGCGACGGCAAAAATGTTCGAGGACGACTTCAGGAACTGCATCCTCCTTGCCGAAAAGCTCGGTATCAACGTCGTCAACACCTTCTCCGGCTGCCCCGGCGACTGCGACAGCGCGAAATGGCCCAACTGGGTGACCTGCGCCTGGCCCGAAGACTATCTTGAGGTTCTCGACTACCAGTGGAATTCCGTCCTGATCCCCTACTGGAAAAAAGAGGTCGAGTTCGCCAACGCGCACGGTGTCGACAAGATCGCCCTCGAGATGCACCCCGGCTTCTGCGTTTACAGCACCGACACGCTGCTGCGGCTCAGAGAAGCCGTCGGCCCGTCCATCGGCGCGAACTTCGACCCGTCGCACCTGATCTGGCAGGGCATGGAGCCCGTCGCGGCCATCCGCGTCCTCGGTAAGGAAAACGCGATCTTCCACTTCCACGCCAAGGACACGAAGGTCGACGCCGCCAACACCGCGAGAACAGGTGTGCTTGACACAAAGCCCTACTCCGACGAGCTGAACCGCTCCTGGATCTTCCGCTCCGTCGGCTACGGCCACGACGAGATGTACTGGAAGGATATCGTGTCGAACCTCAGGATGGTGGGCTACGACTACGTCCTGTCCATCGAGCACGAGGACTCTCTCATGAGCCAGCCCGAGGGGCTCGGCAAGGCTGTCGCCACGCTGAAAAACTGCATCATCTCCGGCGGCAAGGCCAAAATGACCTGGGCGTAACTGCAAAATGGCTGACAGAACGATCTACGAAAGCCCCCTTTGCAAGCGTTACGCGAGCAGAAGGATGCAGGAGATATTCTCCGACAACAACAAGTTCACCACCTGGCGCAGGCTGTGGTGCGTGCTTGCCGAGAGCGAGATGGAGCTCGGGCTGAACATAACACCTGAGCAGGTCGAGGAGCTCAAAGCGCATATCGACGACATAGACTATGAAAATGCCGCCGGGTATGAAAAAAAGGTGCGCCACGACGTCATGAGCCACGTGCTCGCTTACGGCGACGTCTGTCCGAATGCAAGGGGGATAATCCACCTCGGCGCGACCTCGTGCTACGTCGGGGACAATACCGATATCATCGTCATGAGCCAGGCTCTGGCGCAGATACGTTCTCTGCTCGTTTCCGCCGCCCGCGCGCTGTGCGCCTTCGCGGAGGAATACGCCGAGACCTCCACCCTCGCTTACACCCATTTCCAGGCGGCGCAGCCGACGACTGTCGGCAAGCGCGCGACGCTGTGGCTTCAGGACTTCCTGAGCGACCTTGACGACCTCGACTACGTCGTTTCGACCATCCGTCTGCTGGGCTGCAAGGGCACAACCGGCACTCAGGCGAGCTTTACGGAGCTTTTCGGCGGCGACGAGGAAAAGATACTCGCGCTTGACGAAAAGATCGCCGAAAAAACGGGCTTTCCCGGCGTTTACCCCGTGTCGGGTCAGACGTACTCGAGGAAGCTCGACTTCCGCGTCCTGTCCGTCCTTTCCTCGATAGCTCAGAGCGCGCACAAGTTCTCCAACGACATCAGGCTCCTGAGCCACCTGAAGGAGTTCGACGAGCCCTTTGAGTCCGGCCAGATAGGCTCGTCTGCGATGGCGTACAAGCGCAACCCAATGAGGAGCGAGCGCATCGCCTCTCTCGCCCGTTACGTAATCTCCGACCTTCAGAACCCGGCGATGACCGCCTCGGAGCAGTGGTTCGAGCGCACGCTCGACGACTCTGCGAACAAGCGCATAAGCGTGCCGGAGGCGTTTCTGGCAACGGACGCGATACTGCAGCTCGTCATAAACGTCATTTCCGGCGGAAGGGTCTACCCGAAGCTCTGCGAACGGCATCTTAAGGACGAGCTTCCGTTCATGGCGACGGAGAACATACTCATGTACTGCGTCGAGCATAAAAACGGCGACCGGCAGGCGCTGCACGAGGCCATAAGGGAGCACTCCGTAGCCGCGGCCCAGCGCGTCAAGAACGACGGGCTCGAAAACGACCTTCTTTCAAGGATCCTCGCGGACGACCGCTTCGGCCTTTCGAAGGAAGAGCTCGAGGGTATTGTCTATTCGCCGGAGGGACTGACCGGCCAGGCGGAGAAGCAGACCGCCCGCTACGTCGCTGCGGTGAAACGCCGGCTCGACGGCGAGAGCGCCGGCGCCGCGCAGGTCGAAATAACCGTATAACCGTATTGGATAAGGCTCCGGGTCTCTCCGCAAAGCGGCCCGAACAATGCAACAAAACAGGAGAATCGAATCATGTTAACTGCGATAGTAGGAACGAACTGGGGCGACGAGGGCAAAGGACGCATGGTCGACCTGCTCTGCGAGGAGATGGACGTCGTAGCCCGTTACCAGGGCGGCAACAACGCCGGACATACGGTCATAAACGACAGGGGCAAGTTCATACTGAACCTGCTGCCTTCCGGCATCCTGCATGAAAACAAGGTCAACCTTATGGGCAACGGCATGGTCATCGACATCGAACACCTCTGCGGCGAGATCGAAAAGCTCCGCGCCGCGGGAGTGTCCATAACGCCCGACAACCTCAAGATCAGCTCCGGCGCGACCATAACCATGCCCTACGACAAGGCGATGGACATCCTTGAGGAAGACCGCCTCGGCGACGCGAAATACGGCTCGACCCGCCGCGGCATCGCCCCCGTCTACGGCGACAAATACATGAAAAAGGGCGTCAGGATCGCCGACCTGCTCTACAGCGACGAAGAGCTGCTTGCCGAGCTCGAGAACATCCTCTCGTGGAAAAACCTAACGATCCACGGCGGATACGGCGCCGAGCCCTATAAAGCGGGCGATATGCTCGCGTGGCTCCGCAAATTCGGCGACCCGATCAAGCCGTTCATCACGAATTCGACCGTTTACCTGACGCAGCAGCACAAGGCGGGCAAAAACATCATGTTCGAAGCTCAGCTCGGGACTCTGCGCGACATCGACTACGGCATTTACCCCTATACCACGTCGTCAACGACTCTCGCGGCGTTCGCGCCCATCGGCGCGGGCGTCCCGGGGCTTCGGCTCGACAGGGTCGTCGGCGTCATGAAAGCGTATTCAAGCTGCGTCGGCGCGGGGCCGTTCACCTGCGAGCTTTTCGGCGAAAAAGGCGACGAGCTCCGCGAGGCGGGTGGCGAGTACGGCGCGGCTACGGGCAGGCCCCGCCGCGTCGGCGGCTTCGACGTCGTCGCGTCCCGCTACGGCGCGATGATGCAGGGCTGCACGGAAATAGCCCTTACGAAACTAGACGTACTGTCATACCTCAAAGAGATACCCGTATGCGTCAGCTACGACTGTTACGGCGAGACGGAACACGATTTCCCCACCGGGCACAGGCTCGACGCGGCAAAGCCCAACTACGAATACTTCGAGGGCTTCGGCGCAGACATAAGCTCCTGCCGCAAAAAAGAAGACCTCCCCGCCGCGGCGAGAAGGTACATAGACTACATCGAGCGCGAGGTAGACTGCCGTATTTCCTACGTCTCCGTCGGCCCCGCCCGCGAGGACATCATCTATATGTAAATCACTTCAGCAAAGGTTTTATCTCGCTTTCGTCGGGCGTTTCGCCCGACTTTTTTTGTTCGATAGCGGTCTTGAGCGCGGAAAAACGCTTCTTTGTGACAGGATAGAGTACGAGGAACAGTATGCTTATCGCGATAAGAACGGCCGGGAAGAGGGTCGAAATGTTTTCCATGCCGTCGAGTATCTTCCCGTCCGTGACCACGCGGAACAGCGACTCCTGCCCGGCGCGGTCGGCGGAGCTGTCGTAGCCGTACATGGTCAGCAGGTTGCCGGCCAGAAGGATCCCGACAGCGGACCCGGTTTTCTGAACGAGCTGCGGAAACGCGGTCAGAGCGCCCTCGCTCCGTTTACCGGTACGGTACTCGAACACCTCCACGAGGTCGTAGCTCATGGAATAGAACAGGGTCCAGAACGTACCGATACCGATGCCTAGCACAACGGGCATCGCGACGTTCATAACGGGGAAAGAGCCGACCCTCGCGTCGAGTCCGAAGAGCTTGAGCAGCAATTCCCCGGCAACAGCGACCGTGAGGAAGGCTATACAGGCGGTGCGGCGGTCGGTCTTCACCGCCGTTTTTTCCACTATTGGAACGGTCACCGCCATGGAAAGCACCATGCAGACGATGAAGATTATGATGCCGGTATCGTAATCTGTGCCTATGCAGTCTATGACCGCGTACGTTATGTTCGACTGTATCATCGACGACCCTGCGAGGAAAAAGAAGACGAAGCATAAAAACAGCCGCGCCGGGCGCATGCGGAGGATCCCGCCGAAAGTCCTGACGGTTTCGCGCAAAGACATGTTTTCGCCCGCGGCAACGGTTTTGGGTTTATAAACTCTTTTCAGCGAGCGGGTGCAGACAAGCCCTGCGGCGATACCGAGAACGCTCATTATCGCCGCAACGGCCGCGTACGACTCGCTGCGGAAACGGGAGCCCAGCAGCACCGCAACGGTCGGGACAAGGGCGGGCAGAGCATTGCCCAGCCCCACGGCAAGCGCGTTTACAAGGCTCGAAGAGCTTCTTATCCGGGTACGCTCGTCATAATCGTCCGTGAGCTCGGCAACCACGGCGTAGTACGGTATGGTATAAAAAGTATAGAACAGCCATACCGCCATAGACAGGACGGTGTAAAAAACGAT
>JAILDS010000192.1 GCA_024689165.1 Clostridia bacterium | reverse complement strand
GCCCCGAACATGGGATGGCAGTGAGAGTGCGCCCCGTTCCAGTACTCCCACAGGGTCGTGGCGCCGTGGCGCTGCATGTTGTAAAACGAGTTTTTACCGTGACTTGTCAGCAGCTTCCTCGCGAGGTCGCCCATTCCGTGGCGGCAAAGCACGCGGATAAGGATATCCGTGCCGAAAATGCCGGTGTCGAACTCGCCGAGACGTTCATATTTTTCTTTGAGGAAGCCGAGCAGATCATCCCCGCCGAGACCGATATCCAGCGCGTAGGCGTCCGCGCCGTTTTTGCCGCCGAGGAACGAACCGTCCGCGCCGCGGTAGGTCGCTTTGAGCGCGGCTTCGGCTTCTGCAAGGCGTTTCTGAGCAAGGGGCTTTTCTTCCGTTCTGCCGGTTATGTCGCAGGCGCGAAGGAAGTCTCTGATGCAGCGGATAAGGAAGTACGTGTTGACGAAGGGCTCGGGAAGGATGTCGGGCTCGGAGGGCTCGCACCAGTCGCCGAGACACCAGCCCTGTTTTTCCTCGGCGACGACAAGACCGTTTTCGCTGCGCATGACCATGTAGTCGATGTAGCGGCGCATGTTGTCGAAGTACTCGCACAGAAGAACGTCGTCTCCGTAAACGTCATAATAAGCCAGCGGCACTATGCAGACCGCTCCGCCCCAGCCCCCGGGACCTCCGCCGCCGCCGTAGAACGGCGCCGTGTGCTGGACGTGCCCGTTGAAGATGTCCTGGCAGTCGGCGATGTCCCGCATCCACTTCAGATACATCTTCCGGGAATCGAAAAAGCGCATCACGGCGCGGCAGGAGAGCTGGCCGTCGCCGGTGTAGCCGAGCCTTTCCCTGTGCGGGCAGTCGGAAGGCACGCAGCCGTGGACGTTCATCAGCTCCGTCCTGACGTACGCGTCCGCGAGCCACTGCAGCTCGGGGCTTGAGCTGCTGAAGACGGCCGCCTGCTTCAGGTCGGTATGTATATCCTCGAAGCTTACGACCTCGGCGTTGCCGGAGACCTCGATATACCGCCCCGCGTGCCAGTTGAACACGGGCTTGAGCTCGAGCTTATCCGCCTCGGGCGAACAGATGAACACGTCGCGCTGGATGCGGCGCGTGCCGCCGGTCGAGTCGTAATCAAGCGTGAAGTCGTCGTTTATCTCCTCGGAATATCTGACGACGGCGACGTCGTCGAAGGTGTTTGAAAGGAATTTCACGACCGCTCTGCCCGAATGCTGCGCGCCGAGGTCGTAGACGCGCCTGTCTCCGAGTTCATGGATAAGCCTGGGTTCTGCGGTCCCGGTTATCAGGTCGGGGTCGAAATCCCATTTGCGCCAGAAAGTGACGGGCGTTTCGGCTGCGGCTGCGGGGACGAAGCCGCAGGGCCTTCCGGGGAGGTTCCACTCAGGATCGTACTCCTCGGTATTGTGTATCTCTCCGGCGTGGGTGCGCGTCGCCTTGATCCAGCTTTCCTTTGTTTCGGCTGTGCGGGCGTCGGAGCGTATGACCAGCTCGCCGGAGTTTTCATAGCTCAGCACGAGTTTGAACGCGCACTTGATCTTTCCCCAGACGGGCATATCCTCCGTTCTGGGGTGCTTGGTGCCGTACCAGCCCGCGCCGACGTGGGCGGCGATACAGTTCGCGCCGTCGGTCAGCAGGTCGGTCACGTCGCATTCCATATAGTACGCCGAAAGGCTCATTTTGTCGGCGATCGGGTACGCGGAGCCGCTGAGGTCGCGCCGTTCATAATTGGACCACGGCGGGGTCATGACGGCTTCTGTCACCGCCCTGCCGTTGATAAAGAAATCCGAAAAACCGAAGCAGCCGTAATAAAGAGTCGCCTTCTTCGGCTTGTTCGCGGTAAACGGCTGACGGATGAGCACTGCCTCCGCGTCCGCGCCGGTAAGGAAATCGCAGCCTTTGAAAATGAGGTTCTTAGCCATTTTGTATCTCGGCGGCTCGGTCAGAGACCCGACGGCCACATTGGCGAAGCCGAGAGCTTCGAACAATTCGATATCCTCACGCAGAGCGTAAGTCTCAACGATCCCGGCGCCGGCGTCGAAAAGCCTGTCCTCGAGCTTACCGTACAGCTCGCGGAGCAGATCTGTTCTGAGATGGTCGCTGAGTGCGCGGACGTTTTCAAGGACGCAGGTCGTGCCATCGAGCCTCGCGTCTATTCCGGCGAACTCGACGTCTTTTGAGAGCGTCGCGGCGCGGATAACGCCGTCCGAAGTGTCAAATGTGAAATTCTTCATATGCTGAGTTCCCCCGGGATGATCGAAAACGCGGTCACGTGCTCGTTTTCGCCGAGCGGCCTGATAAACTCTGCGGTCGTGTCGGGACCGCAGGAGGACGAGCCTATGCCGCGCACGTAACCGTCGATGGAGACGTAAGTCGTGTTCTCGTCCGCCGCATCTTCGATGTGCGAGGCGTTGTTGAGTGTCGTCTGGCAGGTCCTGCGCAAAGAGAATGAAAAGCTGTCGCGCGCGGCGAGCGTGACGGTGAACCCATCCGCGGTCGAAAGTGATACGAATTTAGCGTCGCCGTGGTTGCCGCTGTCCTGGGGGTAAACGTACGGTTCGGTCATGTCGGATATTGCCGCCGTGTAAAGCCCGATGGGCGACTGGGCTATGAAATCGGGCATGTTTTCGTACGGGCCCCTGCCGAGATAGCGGGCAAAGCCGAACTCGGGCGACAGCTCGAAGGTAACGCCCGATCTCGGGACGTCAAGAACGGCTTTGTCGGAGCAGGGCTGCACGCGGCTTTCAACGTCGACCCTCCCGTCTGAGAAAACCGTGTAAACGGCGAACGCGTTGTACAGCGCCTCTCCGTCTGCGGTGAGCTCGCTTTTGCACTCGAACACGCAGCGGTCGGCAAGCCCGGTGTATTTAAGGCTTACGGGGACGCAGGCGAGCCTGTCGAGCCCCGCGTCGAGCCAGGCTCCGCGGGGACGGCTGTCGTTGTCGATAAGGGCCCTGAAAAGATTCGGCGCGACGCCCTTATGTTCCGCCGGGCTGAGATTGAACACCTCGCGGCCGGAATAAACAAGCCTGACGGGAGAGCACAGCCCCTTTGAAAACTCCATCTCGCCGCCGTCGAAGCGGGCGATATACGATTTTTTGAGTTCGCTGACATCGACGCGGTTTTCCGGAGCGGTCAAAGACAGGCTTTCGTTTCTGAGGATATGCTGCTCATAAGCGATCTCGGAGCCGTCGGCGTAATAATACACGTCGAGAGCGGAGAGGACGGACGCATCCTGGGCCTCGGGCAGTTCGATATGGAATACCTCCGTCGCGAGCGGAGCTATGTCTGCGGCGATCTCTCCGGCGGCAATCCGCCTGCCGTTTTCGCGCATGACCCATTTGATGGAGATATATCCGCTCGACCTGAAGCGGTTGGTGTTCGTTATACGGAGGTCGCTGCCGCCGGACAGCTCGCTCCTGAGCGGGCGGTAGACGATCTTCATCTCCCTTGCGCCGGTGTGCAGACGCCTGTCGGCGAAAATGAGGCCGTCGACGCAGAAATGTCCGTCGTGACGCTTCTCACCGTGGTCTCCGCCGTAGGTGAACATATGTTCGCCGTCGCCGTACTTTACGGTGTGGTCCGCCCATTCCCAGATGCAGCCGCCCATGAAGCGGTCGTCCGAATAGAACAGCTTCCAGTAATCCTCAAGGTTGCCGGGGCCGACGCCCATGGCGTGGCAGTACTCGCACAGGAAGAAGGGATGGGCGAAATAGTCGTCGTCGATCCTGCCGCCGCGCAGCCGGGTAAGATCCCGGAGCTTGGCGAGCTCTTCAAGGCTGGTGTACATCTCGCTTATGACGTCGTAGTGGAAGCGTTCGGTGCCGATGACGCCCTCGTAATGTACGGGTATGCTGCTGACGGAGTGAAGGTACTCGCAGCACTTGTCCTGATTCCTGTAACCCCCGGATTCGTTGCCGAGCGACCACATCGCGACGCAGGGGCTGTTTTTGTCGCGGGCGTACATGCGTTTCACGCGGTCGACGTAGCGCTCCTCCCACTCGGGCTTTTCGCTTATGAAGTCGACTGTGCCGCCGAGCTCGTACATACCGTGGGTCTCGATATCGGCTTCATCGACGATATAAAGCCCGTACACGTCCGCGAGGATCAGGAACAGCGGGTCCGGAGGATAGTGGGACGTTCTCACGGCGTTGACGTTGAGGCTCTTCATCAGCCTGACGTCGCGTTCAAGGTCTTCCGGCGTCATAACGTAGCCCGTGTCGATATGGGTGTCGTGGTGGTTGACGCCCTTGAATTTGATTTTTTTGCCGTTGAACAGGTAAACGCTGCCGTCGATCTCGACGGTTTTGAAGCCGACGAATTTGCGCACTGCGTAAAACTCTCCGTTTTCATCGCTCAGGGCGATCGAGAGCGTGTAGAGGTACGGTTCCTCGGCGTTCCACTCGGTGACGCCGCTTGCAGAGAGGTCGAGAGAGACCTTTTCGGCCGCGCCCGCTTCCGCCGCGGCGACGACAGAGCCTTCTGCGTCCTTCAGCTCCGCCCTGACCTTAACGCCGGGCCTCGTGCCGTAGATGTCCAGCCCGAGGGACGCTTTATATACTCCCGCGGATCGCTTTGAGGTTTCAAAGGCAAAATCGTAGATCCCGGTCTCGGGCAGTTCGTAAAGAAGCACGTCCCTGAAAATGCCCTGCTCGCGGAACATGTCCTGGCACTCGAGATAGCTGCCTGTCGAAAACTTGTGCACCATGGCGCAGATCTCGTTCACGCCCTGTCTGAGCAGCGGGGTTATGTCGAACTCGGCGGTGTTGTGCGCCCCCTCGGAATACCCGGCGAAGCTGCCGTTGACAAATACCTCGAGCCCGCCGGAAACGCCGAGAAAAGAGAGGATCTTCCTGCCGCGGATCTCATCGAAGCAGACGTTCTTCCTGTACAGCGCGCAGGACTGGTGGAACGGGACCTCGGGAGGAACGAGCACGAATTCATACCGGGTGTTGAGATAGATCGGCTTTTCGACCCCGGCGCGCTGCCACGTGGAAGGTACCTTGATCTTTTCGAATGGGACCGAGGCGGTGTCGAGGTACAGCGGGAGCTCTGTGGAATCGGGATAGTATTTGAAATCCCACTCGCCGGAAAGGACTTTTACGAGGTCCGAGGAGTAACGTTCCCTGCGGAAATCCACCCCGGCTTTTTCGGAGGAGCCAAAGGGGATGAAATACGCCCTCGGGGCGAGCTTGCCGCGCTCAAAAACGCCGAAATCCCTGTGCGCGTCGGGTAAAAGCTGAATGACCATACGAAAACCTCTCTGAATTTTGTTAATCGGTAAAAATATAATATTATAATCCGCCGACGCGGTCAAGAGGGTTTTCCGCTGCGGGCACTTGATTTTTTTTCGGAAGGTGGTACAATCTGCTCGACAAGATATGTTTGAAAGGTATCGTTATGGAAAACACATGCGCCGTTATACTTGCCGCCGGCAACGGCAAAAGAATGAAGTCCGAAAAACCGAAGGCCCTTTGCGAGGTCCTTTTCCGCCCGATGATCGACTGGGTGCTCGACGCCATATTCGACGCCGGGATCAAAGACGTCTGCGTCGTCACCGGCTCTCAGGCGGAGATGCTCGAGGAGCATCTCGGCGATTCTGTCAAAACCGTCAGGCAGCTTGAACGGCTCGGCACGGCAAACGCGGCAAAGGCTGCCGAAGCCTTTATAAAAGAGCATATCGGCGACGACGTTCTCATCCTCAACGGCGACGCTCCCTTCATCGACTCCCGCACCATCGTCCATTCGCACGAGCTGCATTCCGTCGGACACGCCCAGACGGTCATTTCCGCGATAGTCGACAACCCCTTCGGCTACGGGCGCATCGTCAGGAGCGAGGGCAACGTTTTTGAGGCGATCGTCGAGGAGGCGAGCGCGGACGAAAGGATCAAGGCGATCCGTGAGATCAATTCCGGCTGCATGTGGTTCCGCGCGCCCGACCTTCTGTTTGCTCTCGACAGGATCAAAAACGACAATTCCAAGGGCGAATACTACCTGACGGATTCCGTCGATGTGCTGAAAAAAGCCAAAAAAATGGTCGCGGCGTATACGTCCTCCAACCCGGATTCCGTTCTCGGCGCGAACAGCCGCAGGCAGCTTGCGCAGCTGACGGAGACCGCCCGGCAAAGGATATTCGACGCTCTCTACGACGTCGGCGTGGATATCCCCTGTACCGACGGGGTGATGATCTCGAAGGACGCGAAGATCGGCGCGGACACGCAGATCCTTCCCGGGACGATCATCAAGCACGGAGTCACGATAGGCAAGGGCTGCGTCGTCGGCCCCAATACGATACTCGAAGAGACCTCCGTCGGCGACGGGACGACGCTCAACAACGTCTGCGCCGAGTACGCCCGCGTCGGTTCTGACTGCAGGATCGGGCCGTTCGCCCACATCAGGCCGCAGAGCGTGATAGCCGACGGCGTAAAGATGGGCAATTTCACCGAGGTCAAGAATTCGACTGTCGGCGAGAACACGTCCGTCGCGCACCTGACCTACGTCGGTGACAGCGACGTCGGTTCCGACGTGAATTTCGGCTGCGGCACCGTGACGGTCAACTTCGACGGCAAAAACAAATACAGGACCACTATCGGCGACGGCGCTTTCATAGGCTGCAACACGAACCTTATCGCTCCCGTGAAGATCGGCAGGAACGCGTATACGGCCGCAGGCTCCACGATAACCGAGGACGTGCCCGACAACGCGATGTCCATCGCGCGGAGCAGACAGACGAACAAGGACGAGTGGGTGGTCAAAAAGCAGCCCTACAGACGGGAAGTGTAAAGGCGGCACCGCGCAGACAGCGGCGCGCGCCCTGCCTGACCGTTACAGCGTCATACCGAATCGATCCTACTTTGAAAAAGTCAGGAAACTATCACCGATGTTTTTGCAGAAACCCGAGTTTATAATCGCCGGTCTCGGAAACCCCGGCAAAGAATATGAGCTGTCCCGCCACAACACGGGCTTTTTATGCATGGACGAGATCTGTTCCGAATACTCCGCCCGCTGCGACAGGGTCAAGTTCGAGGCGCTGACCGGGAAATGCGTCATCTCGGGGCATTCCTGCCTGCTGATGAAGCCCCAGACCTTTATGAACTCCTCGGGCGTCGCGATAAGCCAGGCGGCGGATTTCTACAAGATCCCTCCCGAAAACGTGATAGTGATCTTTGACGATATATCTCTTCCGGAAGGGGTAGTCCGTATCCGCCAAAAAGGTTCTGCGGGAGGCCACAACGGCGTCAAAAGCGTAATACAGTGGCTGTGCAGCGAAGACTTCCCGAGGATCAAGATCGGGGTGGGCGAGCGCGCAGACCCTGACTCCGACCTTATCGGGCACGTGCTGGGCAGGTTTTCGAAACAGGGGCTCGAAAAAGAAAAAGACGCGTTCTCGCGCGCGGTAAAGGCCGTCGCCCTGATGGTCGACGGGCAGACCGAGCTGGCGATGAGCAGGTATAACGGATGAGTGAAGATCTGTTCGGCTCTCTTGCCTTCGCTCTGCCGGAAACGGCCGAGCTTTTTGAATGCGTTGAAAACAGGCGTCTTCCCGCCGGGGCAGTGGGACTTCCCGCGGCGGGCAAGGCTTTGGTCATCTCCGCGCTGCTGAAAAAGGCCGGCGCGGGGGCTTTGGTATTGGTCCCCGACCGCGCGTCTGCCCGGAACCTTGCCGCCGATCTGGACTTTTTCGGCGTGAAAACCGAGATTTTTCCCGAAAAGGTCTTTTCGTTCCGGACGGACGTCCCACGCTCGCGCGATTACGAACGCGAACGCCTGCGTATCCTGTGCGGGCTCGGCAGGGATGAAAAGACCGTCGTCATAGCGACCCCGGCCGCCGCCGCGGGCTTTACGGTGCCTCCCGGCGAGCTCTCGGCACGGACTCTTTTCTGCAAAGTCGGCGGCACGGCT
>JAILDS010000178.1 GCA_024689165.1 Clostridia bacterium | reverse complement strand
GCGAGATCATGGGGCGCATGATGGAGGATATCGTGCTGCTGGAAACCACGCTTGCAAACCCGAGAAAGCAGGTGTTCGTTCTGCAATTCGCCGTCGGTGAGTTCGATATGGTAGTCTTTGACCCGGCAGCTTCGTCCTGCGAGATCTATGAGATCAAGCACAGAGCCGAGATTGTCCCGGAGCAGGCACGGCATCTTACCGACCCGGAAAAGTGCGCCTTGACCGAGCATCGGTACGGGCCGATAACAAGAAAAACCGTCCTGTATCGCGGCGCGACACAGGACGTGGACGGGATACGGTATAGAAATGTTGAAGAGTATCTGAAGGGTGTCGGTTGAACCGACACCCTTTTGTTCCTCACATTACATGCTTTCGCTCATTTTCTGATGACACTCCGGAAAGACGCGAAAAAGGCCTGCTTCGGCACTGATTAGATACTACTCTAATGAGTCTTTTAGATTTCGATGCGAGTTAGCAGTTCATCTAATGTTTCAGTTAGAATTTCGTGCGATATTTTCGAAAAAAGCGTTGATATTTTGCGGGATATATAGTATAATAAAGTGTATATGACTGACTGAGCAAATAATGTACGGGAAAAGAACGACGTGAAGAAGACAGAAAGCAAAAACAGTACCAAAGAAGCGGTAAAAGCCAAAAAGCCCGCCGCGGGAGCCGCAAAGAGACCCGCCGCGGAAAAGAAGACCGTGAACGAAGAGAAAAAGAAAGAAAAAGAGAAAGAAATAAAGAGGCCTTCGTCATCCTCCTCACCCTTCCCTTCCCCGTCGAAGGGCGGGTACGACGACCAGAGCATAACCATGCTCCAGGGGCCCGACAGGGTCAGGAAACGCCCCAGCATCGTCTTCGGGTCCGACGGCCTCGAGGGATGCAAGCAAGGCTTTTTCGAGATCCTCGCCAACGCCATCGACGAAGCCAACGCGGGGTACGGCAAGGAGATCATCGCCACCGTATACACCGACCACTCGATGCAGGTCGAGGACTTCGGGCGCGGCGTGCCGCTGGGATACAACGCCAAGGAGGGCCGCTGGAACTGGGAGCTCGTCTTCTGCGAGCTCTTCGCCGGAGGCAAGATGGACAACACGTCGGGCGCGGCGGCGTACAAGACGTCGCTCGGCACGAACGGAGTCGGAGCCTGCGCCACGCAGTACGCTTCGACATACATGAACGTCGATTCCTTCGACGGCAAGACAGACACCTTCATCCGCTTCGAGAAGGGCTTCCCCGTCACCGAACTCGAGACCTGCGAGCTGTCGCGCGGCGAGGCCCGCACCGGGACGGTGATCTCGTGGATGCCCGACCTCGAGGTATTCACCGACATCAACATCCCCGCCGATTATTTCCGCGACGTCCTGCACCGTCAGGCAGCCGTGAACTACGGCGTGAAGTTCGTGCTGAAGCTCGAGCAGGACAACGGCAAGTTCCTGACCGAGGAATTCTTCTACCCCGGTGACACCGGGCTTTCCGGGTACGTCGGGGAGCTGACGGGCGGGCAGTCGCTGACCGACCCGTACAGGCTGCATATGACCGACAGGGGCCACGACCGCGAAGACAAGGCCGACTACGACCTCGAGGCCGACATCTCATTCTGCTTCACGCAGGTGGGCGGCATCCAGGAGTATTACCACAACTCATCCTGGCTCGAGCACGGCGGCTCGCCTGAGCGCGCCGTCAGGTCCGCCTTCCTCAGTTCGCTCGACAAGCTGCTGCGCACCGCCGGCAAGTACAACAAGACCGAGCAGAAACTGACCTACGCCGACATCACCGACAGCCTTGTCATAGTGATAAGCAGCCACTCGACCGTCGCGTCGTACGAGAACCAGACCAAGAAGGCGATCAACAACGAGTTCATACAGTCGTCGCTGACCGAGTTCCTGAAAAAGCAGCTCGACATCTATTTCATCGAGCATCCGAACGACGCCGACCGCGTCGCCAACCAGCTGATCATCAATAAGCGCAGCCGCGAGAACGCCGAAAAGACCAGGATCGACATCAAAAAGAAGCTCACCGGCTCGCTCGACATCTCGAACAGGGTCGAGAAGTTCGTCAACTGCCGGTCGAAGGACCCCGATCAGCGCGAACTCTACATCGTCGAGGGCGACTCGGCGCTGACTTCGTGCAAGCTCGGCCGCGCGGCCGAATTCCAGGCGATCATACCCGTCAGGGGCAAGACGCTCAACTGCATGAAGAGCGACTACAAGCAGATCTTCGAGAGCGACATCATAGTAGACCTGCTCCGTGTCATCGGATGCGGCGTCGAACTCGATAAGAGCGTGAAGGTAAAGAAGGGCGACATCGCCACATTCGACCGCAGCGCCCTGCGCTGGTCCAAGATCATCATCTGCACCGATGCCGACGAAGACGGCTTCCAGATCCGGACGCTGCTGCTCACCCTCTTCTACCGCCTGCTGCCCACGCTGCTGCGCGAGAAGAAGGTCTTCATAGCCGAATCTCCGCTGTTTGAGATCACCTCGAAGGATGAGACGTATTTCGCCTACAACGAGAACGAAAAGACCGAGATCCTAAAGAAGCTCGGCGATAAAAAGTATACGATCCAGCGCTCGAAGGGACTCGGCGAGAACGAGCCCGAGATGATGTGGCAGACGACGATGAACCCCGCTACGCGCCGGCTCATCGCCGTGACCCCGTCCGACCCCGCCGCGACCGAGGAGATCTTCGACACCCTGCTCGGGAACAACCTCCCCGCGAGGAAGCAGTTCATCGCGGAAAACGCGAAACGTTACATGAAAGACGCCGACATCTGACCGGCACATACGAACAAGACACAGGGAGATAGGAACTACCACATGAAAATAGCAGTACTTGCCGGAGGCCTCAGCCCCGAGCGCGAAGTCTCGCTGTCTTCCGGCTCACTCATAGCGAACGCTCTGGCGGAGCGCGGACACCTGACCGCCCTCGCCGACGTCTACTTCGGCATCCCCGCCGGGACCGACCCGGAGTCGCTCTTCACCTCCGGGCAGCGTCCGGTATACAAAATCGGAAACAAAGCCCCCGACCTCGCCGCCGTAAAGGCTGCCGCCGGAGGCCGTGAGGCGCTCATAGGCGACGGGATCATCGAGCTCTGCCGGGCCGCCGACGTCGTGTTCATCGCACTGCACGGCGCGATGGGCGAGAACGGCATGCTCCAGGCAACGCTCGACTGCTGCGGGATCCGGCACTACACCGGGACCGGGTACGTCGGCGCCCTGCTGTCGATGGACAAGGACATAGCGAAAAAACTTATGTCGGGCGCGGGAGTCCCAGTCCCCGAAGGAATATACTTCGACGTGAGGACCGGCGACCCCGGTCTTATCGCCGAAAAGATCGGCTTCCCCTGCGTGATCAAGCCGGCTTCGTGCGGCTCGAGCGTGGGAGTCAGCCGGGTCTTCTCGGAGCGCGAACTTCAGGCGGCAATTGCCGCGGCGAGCGTCTACGAGGACATGCTGCTCGCCGAGAAGATGATACAGGGGCGCGAGCTCACCTGCGCGATACTCGACGGAAGGGCGCTGCCGCCGGTCGAGATCATACCCAAGAGCGGCTGGTACGACTATTCCAACAAGTATAAGAGCGGCGCGGTGTCCGAGATCTGCCCCGCCGGAATAACGCCGGAACAGACAGCCGAGATAAGCCGGCTCGCCGAGCTCGCCTTCTCCGCCCTGCGCATGGAGATGTACGGACGCGCCGATTTCATCCTGGACGGAGAGGGTAACTTCTACTGCCTCGAGATGAATGCGCTGCCGGGCATGACGCCCACCTCTCTCCTGCCTAAAGAGGCCGCCGCCGCGGGCATCGGCTACGCCGATCTCTGCTGCATGCTGGCGGAACTGGCCGCGAAGAAATAAGCCCCGGGCGAAAAAACAGCCGGGAGGCCGAATGCCAGGTTTTTATGAAAACGAAACACATCACTCTTACGCTTCTCACACACGACGACCGCGAGCAGTTCATCCTCGACAATCAACGCGCCTTACATCAACAAATGCGGATTTCACGCCGTGGAATTCTTCAACCGTTTCCATCCTGATCCCCACGATCCGGCAACAGGGGATGTCAACAGCTATGACGACGGCGACGGATTCGACGGAATGTTCCGTTTTGAAAAAAAGATGAAATAACGCACGGCGGCGGGATCGATCCCGCCGCTGAATCATTATTATACTGAGTTACATGATAACTGCACGCGCTTTTTTCGGGAACTGATTCACTTTCTCGCCGTGACCGTGATCCACGGTTTTCCGTCATAATGATCGGATCTTACGTCGGAAAAGCCCGCCGACGTCAGCGCCGCCGTTATTTCTCCTACCGTGTAACACTTCATCCCGTCGATGATCTTTTCGTACTTTTTGCTCGTTTCGTCGTTGCCGTCCGACTCGTTGCAAATCATGAACGCGCCGCCCGGCTTCAGTATTCTGTACACTTGGGCAAAGAAATGCTCAAGTCCCGGCCAGAAATAGACCGTTTCAAAAGCGGTTGCAAGGGCAAACGCGCCGTCCTCAAAAGGAAGCTCGGCGACGTTGCCCTGGATCACGGCGCATCTGCCCGCCGCGATCATATCCTTGTTGAACGACTTCGCCTTTTCGACAGAAACTTGCGAATAATCGAGCGCGGTGACGGTCGCTTCAGGATAACGTTTCAAAAGCTCCGCCGTGTTCCGTCCGCCGCCGCAGCCGAGCTCGGCGATATTGGCGGGAGCGATCCCGTCAAGATGCGTCATTCCCCAGTCGGCGAGCTTCGCGTGACCGCCGTTCATACCGTTCACCATCATCCTGCCGAGGAAGCCCTCCGGCTTTCTGGTCTGATTGACAAATTTTTTGAAGAGTCCCATTTTCATTCACTCCCGGAAATCCATTCTGACTATCTGCATTTTCATATATCCGTCTCCGAGCTTTGCAAGCAGACGGAACAGCCGGGGCACGGACGGATCCTTCAGATCGTTATATCCGAGCATATAACCGCGTGCTGAAACGTGCGCGTTTTTCATCCACGGGATAATATCTTTCTCTATGCTTTCAACGCTGAAATGATCGGCTATGGACGTGATGCCGGCTTCCTTCACCCAGGTCTTCAGCATGATCTTTACGGCACGTCTGTTTGCGGTATCGAAAACC
>JAILDS010000161.1 GCA_024689165.1 Clostridia bacterium | reverse complement strand
ACCGCGCGGTAGACCGCGCCCGTCTCGGGCACGTTCCACGCCTTCAACGACTCGGGCCAGAGGTCGCAGCAGTAGCAAAGCAGAGGGCATCCGCTCCGGGCTGCGGCAAGCATGGCGGGGACGAGCTGGAACACCGGCGAGAGCTGGTAGCAGAAGACGAGGTCATATCCGGTCCCGCGGCGCCGAGCGTCGGACGTGATGGGCGCTCGGCCCGTTCTTTTCGAACGGCATGCCGCCCACGCGCCTGCGGTGAGGACGAAGGAGCCGTAGCTCGCCGCCCTTCTGAGCGTTCCGGTCTTGCGCTGTACGGACGGCACGCGGATGACGCGTACTCCGCCGTAAACGCCGCGCCTGTTTTTCGGGTAGCGGTACTCCGGAGGGGTAAAGCCCGTTTTGTAATCGGGCTGCCCCGTCAGTACGGTGACTTCGTACCCGTCGGAGACGAAGCTTTTCACAAGGTCGTTTATCCGGAACGAGTCCGGATAGAAATATTCGGTGACTATAAGGATCCTCAACAAAAACATCCTTTCGCCCACGCGCTTTCACGCGAACGTTCCGCGGCGAATGATGCCGCAGCGTTCAGCGGCTTGCCGCGGGTCAGGAGATCGGCGTCACGACGGGCTTGCCGGAGGCGTCGAGCAGCGGGGTAAGACCGCCGCCGTAGCCGTTGGCGACGTAAAGGTAGTTCACGCCGGTCTGCCTGTCGACGAGTATGACCCGCAGGCCAGCGGTGCGCAGTTCGCTGCCTTCCTTGTAGATGCGGACGAATCTGCTGCCGTCGGGATCTTTCATGTTCATTCCTCACTTTCATGCGGCGCGTCGTCCGGCGCCGCGCTTTGAAGACTGTTCTGAGAGCCTTTCCCGGCTCTTTCCCTTTCCGCCTGAGAAAGGCGCAGGTATGAGGGGCGCAGCGCGTCGGCGGGTACGCCCATATCGCCTTCAAGAAAGCTTTCCCACGCGCAGAGGGCGACGCCCGAGGCGCGGGCGAAGCGTACCGACGCGGGCGCGCAAAATATCCGCCGCCCGCTTTCGCTGCCGCCGTCAGTAAGGTCGGGTATGAGCTCCGCCGCCTTGGCGGCGCCGTCGCCGATGAGTACCGTCTGTTCTTCTCCAAGCTCCCGGGCGAGCTGAACGGCGGGGATCGCGCGGTCAGGCGTGAGCCTGAGGAGCCTGTCCCCTTCGTATGAGAACAGTGCGTTGTAGAATTCGCCGCGCCGGGCGTCCATGACGGGGCAGACGAGCCCCGGGCGTGGGCAGACGAGCCGCGCGAGCGCTTCGAGAGAGGACGCGCCGTAGACCGGTTTGCCCGCGCCGAAGGCGAGCCCTTTTGCGAGAGAAACGCCTATCCTCACGCCCGTGAAGGAGCCCGGTCCCGCCGAAACGGCGATCGCGTCGACTCCGTCAAGCTCCGTGCCCGCGTCCGCGAGGGCTTTGTCGGCGAGGGCGGCGAGCGTCGCGGAATGAGTCAGCCCGTTGTTGACGAACTGTTCGGATACGAGGACGCCGTCGGTCAGTACCGCTGCGCCTGCCGACAGGGCGGAGGACTCGAGTGCAAGGATCTTCATCGGTTTATTGTTATCTCCCGCTCGTTTTCGCCGAGCGTACGGATATCTATCTTTATCGTGTTTTCTGGCAGGTAAGGGGCGACGTTCTCGCTCCATTCGATTATCAGGATGTTTTTTTCGTCGAGATAATCGTAAAAGCCGGTGGAATAGAGCGAATCCTCGTCTGTGACGCGGTACATGTCGAAGTGCAGCACGCGCGGGTCGCCGCCGTAGTCGTTGACGAGGGCGAAGGTGGGGGAGTACACCCGCGAGGAGTTGCCGAGGCCCCTGAGCAGCCCGGCGGTGAAGGTCGTTTTGCCCGCTCCCATGCCGCCCGTGAAGGCTATGACGTCGCCGGGTAAGAGCTTCTTAGCGAATTCTGCGGCGGCTTGGGCGGTCCGCTCCGGGCTGTCGGTAATGAATCTCATCATTTCGTCTTTTCGCCAAGAGGCATGTCCCCGAGGGTGCCGAGATCATAAGGAGTCGCCTGATAGACGAAGTAGTTGACCCAGTTGGAATAAAGCAGGTTCGCACCTGAGCGCCACGTGCAGAGGGGAACGGCGCGGTCGTCGTCGTTCGGGAAATAGTTCACCGGAAGATCTATCGGCAGCCCCTGGTCCTTGTCGCGGAAATACTCCGCCGCGAGTGTGCCCGCGTCGTATTCCGGGTGGCCGGTGATGAAGATCTGTCGCCCGCAGCTCGTCGAGACGGCGTAAACGCCCGCGACGGGGCTTTCGGCGAGTATCTTGAGCTCCGGTTCGGCCTCGACGTCCTCTTTGAGAACGGTCGTGTGCCTTGAGTGCGGCGCGAGGAAAACGTCGTCGAAGCCCCTGAACAGGATAGAGCCCTTGTGCGTGACCATATGGGGGAAGACGCCGAACAGCTTGCTGTTCAGCCGGTGTTTTTGTATGCCGTAGTGGTAATAAAGACCGGCCTGCGCGCCCCAGCAGACGTGCATGACGGACCAGACGTGGGTCTTGGACCACTCCATGATGTCGCACAGCTCGTACCAGTAGTCGACGTCGGCAAAGTCCAGATGCTCGACGGGCGCGCCGGTGATGATCATGCCGTCGTAATTATCATTCCTGATCTCGTCGAAGGACTTATAAAACGCGAGCATGTGCTCCGGCGAAGTGTGCTTCGGGGTCCTTCCGACGGCCAGAAGCTCAAGGTCTATCTGGAGCGGCGTGTTGCCCAGGAGCCTCGCGAACTGCGTCTCGGTGGCGATCTTGGTCGGCATCAGGTTGAGCAGGACTATCCTGAGCGGGCGTATGTCCTGAGAGATCGCCCTCTGTTCGGTTATTACGAAAATGTTTTCTTCCTCCAGCGTTCTCGCCGCCGGGAGGGAAACGGGTATCTTGATAGGCATCGGTCCCACCTCCTGATACTTCCCGATTATACCACAGTATAATCCCGCCGTCGCAAAAATGCAAGACGCAATAAGAAGAGCGCAGGCATGAGTACGGTCCGCGGCGAGGGAGGGGCGGATCTCTCCTCCGGGGCGGGTTTTTCCGGACGAAAAAAAGGTGTTTCGAGCGAAAATCTTAAAAAAATATAAAGGAGTATAAAGGTTTGGCAAATCACTTGACTTTTCACGGGCGGAGGAATATATTTTAATCAATCTATTGTGGGTATTTCGGGGCGGTTTTTCCGTACCGAACCGCAGAGACGGGAACACGGTATTTGTTTCATAACGAAACGCAACCATGTAGGGGCGGGCACTGACCGCCCGGAACCCAAGGCGGAAACGCACAATCATGTCGTGGCGGGCATTGAACGCCCGATGCCTCGCAAAGCGAGGTACGAAAACCTCAAAAAAACGATCTCACGATATATCAACGTGGATCACCTCACGCCGGGGAAACCGGCATGCGCCGATCCAACGGGCGGTCAATGCCCGCCCCTACGCCGTCGGGACATGACGCGGCGGAAATTCCTGAAAGGGTAAATCTTTTCTGAAGGTAAGGTTATGGCGGAGAATCAATTTCCCAATCGGAAGAAAAACCGCCTGAAGGATTTTGATTATTCAACGTCCGCCTCGTACTTTGTCACGATTTGTACAGCCCAAAAGGAGAATTTGTTTTGGACGGAAGAAAAAGACGGCACGCTGACCCACGCCGGTACGACAGCGGCTGAGGAAGCCGGGTGGCTTGAAAAACGCTTTATGCTTACGAAGGTGGACAAGCTTGTGATCATGCCGAACCACGTCCACATGATCATAACGCTTATCGGGGCGATGCCCGATACCTGCGAAAAGACGCCGGACATTAAAAACATCGTCGGCGCATTTAAAGCGAGTGTGACGCGTAAAGCCGGGAACGGAAAAACGATTTGGCAAAAATCATTTTACGACCGGGTACTGAGAAACGACAAGGAGTATTCCGACGCTTGGGATTACATAGACGCGAACCCATACAAGTATTTTAATAAAGCAAAATACAGGGAATACCCATGGTGATCGTGTTGTCGTGGCTGGCATCGACCGCCCGGAACCCAAGACGGGAACGCACGATTTGTCGTGGCGGGCATTGACCGCCCGCAACCCAAGGCGGGAACGCGGAATATGTTTCAGAACGAAACATAATCACGTCGTGGCGGGCATTGACCGCCCGATGCCTCGCAAAGCGAGGCACGAAAACCTCAAAAAACGATCTCACGATATGTCAACGTGGATCGTCTCACGCCGGTAAAGACCGGCACTCGCCGATCCAACGGGCGGTCAATGCCCGCCCCTACGCCGCGACGCGAATGCGGCGGGAACGGTAAACGTGGATCGTCTCACGCCGGTAAAGACCGGCATTCGCCGATCCAACGGGCGGTCAATGCCCGCCCCTACAACGTCGTAATACGACGAAAACAGGTTTGCAAAATAATCCGGTCAAACGGACAGGAGGAAGACGTATGGGAACGAATGTGAAAACATACGCGAAAAACAGGAAGAGGATACTGCGCGCGATGCTCGTCGCCGCGGTTGTCGTCGGTATGGCGCTTGCCGCCTCGCCGCTGCTCGGCATCCAGCCGGCGAGGGCTGCGACGTACAACGCGAGCTCGGTCGACAACCTCGATATGTACTGTGGGTACGACAACGCGGTCATCAACCTTACCGCGAATATCCAGATGGATTTTGGATCCAAGTATAAGACCGGCGGTATCCACGTCACCGGACAGAACGTCACGCTCAACCTGAACGGTAAGATCATCCATACCACGAACGAGGGAGAAGTATGGTGGGACGATGGAAATAAGCGGGAATATGCTTATGGCTCATGTATAACCGTAGAGTCAGGCGCATCTCTTACCGTCAATGCCGGAACCTCGCCCGATACCGCAGGTATCAGCGGCGTCGATCGTTCCAAGAACGCTATTTATGTTTACGGCAGCGCCGGTAAAAAAGTTAACGAACAGTGGAGAACCATTGGTGCCGGTTATGTCGGTATCAGGAATTTCGGCACCGTCACCGTCAACTCCGGCGTCACTGTTCATGCATA
>JAILDS010000124.1 GCA_024689165.1 Clostridia bacterium | reverse complement strand
GAGTGAAAAACGGAATGATCCGTGAATTCCGGAAAAAGCCGTCTGAACTTCGCAAGCACATGCTGCGAGATGAACACCGTGTCCGTAAACCGCTTATGCAGTTCCGGGTCCAGTGAACGCAAACGCCTTTCAAGCAGATATTCGGTATTATCGTTCATGTTTCCGTCCCCCTACAACAGCCGACCGCTTCATGTTCAACTCAATTATCATCAGCGGGTCGTTCGGAAAAGTCATGCGATTTTACCTCTTTTTTTCAAAAACGCGCCGGCCAGAACGCAGGCGGCGACGGCCCCGATAACGCCCTTTCCGGCGTTCATGCCACGCTTCCGGGAATACCCGTATACGGCAAGCGGAATGAGCGTGCCCGCGATCACCGCAAGAAGAACGGACGCTTCCGCCGCAAGCCCGAGCTGCTGCAGATCCACCAGCCACGTGGATGCGAAGACGCCGCAAAGCGCGGCGATATTCGCGAGCAGCAGCAGATATTTTTTCTTGATGAGGGCGGTGACTGAAATGAAGAGCGCGAGGGCGGCGATGGCCGGGATCAGGTACATGTCGATTGTCAGCACCATGCCCTCGGCGTCCACCCACGCCAAAGGATAGAGAAGCGGGTTTATTTTTTCCGGCATGGGCTTGCCCTCGTCGTAGGAGGTCGCGCCGGACAGGATCAGGTCGTCGAACAGCGCCAGGTTCGCCTGCGTCCAGCGGGAGATATTCAGCCCGTGACGGAATTCGCCCAGCCCGTTACAGGCCTTGTAATACTGCCAGCTGAGCTGCGAGCGCCGGACCCGGTCAGCGGCGGCGGTATCGTTTGCCGCCCCGCATTTATCTATCGCGGTCTCCCACAGCGCGTCGATCGTTTTTACGTCTTTTTTCGTCACGTTATGCAGTACCTTGAGCATGGAAGCGCGGTTGTAAAGATGGCCGTCACGGTCCCCGGCGTGTTCGGTGAGGGCGTAGTATTCGGGGTGAGAATTGAAATACTCCCAGTAGGGAACGAGACCGGCACCGAGGGTGTGGCAGAAGCCCAGATAATTCACGGGCCTGCCGTAGGGCCGATCGATCCCGCTGCGGCTGCCGTTGAGTCCGTTTGCCACCGCGAAGGTGAGGTCGTTGCCGGAGGCCCAGTCCGTGTCCGCGTATTCCAGAAGAGGTTCGTACCGGTACTCATATTCCGTCGGCAGAGTGAACCCGGCGTTTTCCGGTACGCTTATGACGTCTGCAGAATACACTTCCACGCCGCAAACGCGCCTTAAGAAACCGTAAACGCCGTTCCACAGACCTCTTTCGTCCGCGGCTTCGATCGAAAAAACGGCGCCGTCCCCGCGCAGGGTATAAGAGCCTTTTTTTTTGCTCCTGTCCGTCACGTTCAAGACGGAGCGCGACCGTCTGTTCCGCCCCTTCGGCGGCAGTCAGCGCGGGGCGAGTCCCGGTGATTTTTTCCAGATATTCCTGCAAAACGGCTGCGGCCGCCTGTTCTGTCTCCCCGGAGTTCGGTTCCAGGCGGACCGCCAAGCCCGCCGCGGGAGAAGCCAGCGCGGAAAAAGGGAAAGAACCTGCAATCAGAATGACTGCGAACAGGAAGGCGGGTATCTGTTTTTTCATCAAAAAGCTCTCCTTATATCAGGAGTTGCTCTTACCAAAGAAACAACGGTCTCTATATTCGCGGTGCGAGGGAACATGTCGACCGGGACTGAGCGGTCGATGCGCCATCCGAGCTTTATGAAAAGAGCGCAGTCGCGGGCGAGGGTCGCCGGGTCGCAGGAGACGTAAACGATCTTCTCTTTTGCGCAGCGGCAGGCGAGGCCGACGACCTCGGGCGTGCTGCCCTTGCGCGGCGGGTCCATTATCACAACGTCGAAAGCGCTTTTTGTGTCGTGCTTTTTCGCGAATTCTTCGGCGTCCGCGCATATGAATAGGGCGTTATCAAGCCCGTTCGCTCCGGCGTTGAGCCTGGCGTCGTCGGTCGCGTCCGCGTTCACGTCGAAGCCGGTGAGCGATGTGCCGCCCGAGGCGCAGCATATACCTATCGTGCCCGTGCCGCAGTACATGTCGAGAATGCTTTCCGCTTCTCCCGCTAAGCTCCTGACGGTCGAATACAGCAGCTCGGCTCCGTCGTGATTGACCTGGTAGAACGAGGCGGGCGACAGCAGGAAGCGTTTGCCGCACAGAACGTCCTCAAGCTTGGCGACGCCGGCGATATGGAGCATTTTGTCGCTCAGGACCGCGTTGCCGGGCTTGTTGCAGACGTTGATATAACATGAGACCGTGCGTTCAAAACCGAGCATGGAGGCACAGAGCTGTTTTACCTGAGGGGTCGGCTTCGAGCAGACGACGCAGAGCATAACGTCCCCGGCGGCGGTCGACCTGAGATACAGCCTGCGCAGAACGCCCTTGCCGGTCTGTTCGTCATAGGCGGAAACGTTTTGCTTTTCGGCGTGATAAATGACTTTTTTGAGTATCTTTCCGAACGCTTCCGGGTGCAGCGGGCAGTCGCCGCAGGGGACGACCCTGTGCGAGTGTCGGGCGTAGAAACCGGCGGTCAGCCTGCCGCCGATCTCAGCGAACTGATATATAGCCTTGTTGCGGTAACGCC
>JAILDS010000107.1 GCA_024689165.1 Clostridia bacterium | reverse complement strand
TTAAGGAGTAAAAAATGGAAAAAATCATCGTTGCCGGAGCCGGACACGGCGGACTTGTCGCCGCCGCTCACTTTGCCAAAGCGGGATATGACGTCACGGTATATGAAAAAAACGCACGTGAAGATCTCGGTTACGACTGGCAGGACACCATGGGCAGGAGCGCGTTTTCCCGTTCCGGAGTGCCCGACCTTCCTCAGGAGGAGCTTGTCGATTATTACGCCATGAGCTTCAATTCTCCTTCATGGAAAGTGAAGCTCGTTCCTGAAGAACCGTTTCTCGGATCGATCGCAAAAGTCGAAAGAAAGGTCCTTATAAAGCATCTTGTCGACTTTGCCGAGAGCTGCGGCGTGAAGTTCGTTTTCGGCGCAGAGATCAGCTGCGCGCTGTACAACTCCGACCGCGTGACGGGAATCCTGTACCGGACGGCGGACTCGACGCTGCCCGACGCCGCGGATATGATAATCGACGCCGCCGGTATGCGCTCCCCCGTCAGGACGAGCCTGCCGGACGAGTTCGGCGTGGAAAAAACGATCGACGACTCCGACGTCTTCTACGGTTACCGCGCGTATTTCGACAGGGTCCCCGGCGAGAACGCCGAGGGTATAAACGACATCATGCTCTATGAGCTCGGCAACCCCGGCATGAACTGGATAACCGTCGAGGGCGAATACGTCGACGTTCTTATCGGCTCCTTCGGCCATATCGAGCAGGAGCTGATCGACGACACCCTCGCCGACCTGAGAGACCATTTCCCCATACTCGGCAGCAAGGTCCTCCGCGGCGGACAGATCGCAGAGATCCCGCTTCGAAAGCCCGCTTCGATGTTCGTCTGCAACGGCTACGCCGCAGTCGGCGACAGCGCTTTTATGACGGAGACCATGAGCGGGTCCGGCATCACGATGTCCATGCGGGCGGGCAAAATGCTTGCGGACACGATCATTTACGGCAAAGAAGACCGCTTCGATATCGACAACCTCTGGAACTACCAGAGCACGTATATGAGGTTCATCGGCAACGGGCAGCTCGACAACCACGTCATCCGCTCCATGCTCTCGGGCCTTACTGAGGACGACCTGAATTACCTGCTCGACAACAAGGTCCTCACAGACAAGGAATTCTGCAACAACCCGGGCAGCTATTCCGCGCAGGATATGATCAACAAGGGGCTCGCGGTCATCAAGAACCCGGCACTTATCAAGCTGTTTGCCTCCGCCGGAGTCAAACTGGCAGCCGCGCAGAGATATAAGCCGATGATACCCTACAATTACAACAAAGCGAAGATCTCCGCCGCGAACAGGGCTTACGCCCAGTTTTGAGACGATAAGGCAACACCGCACAAATAGCGTCGCACGTCTTTTTGGGGATCCCGTTATTCAGTTATCTTGCACAAACCCTCCTTGAAAACCGACAGGTTTGCTGCTTCGGATTTATACAAGCTGACGAAGAATCCTGCTGCGCAATCCGCACACCTTATTTATGCGGTATTGCCATAAAAACTTTCCCCGCCGCGAGGCGGGGATTTTTTCACTCAAAATACTGTTCGTAATTTGTCAGGTCGAAAACGTAGACCTTGAACTTTTTTATAGGGTAAGCGTCCCGGAAAGCTCCGCCGAGCTTCAGGCACTTTTTGTCCGTCTTCATGACGAAATCGATCTCGTCGAAATGCAGAGCTTCGATTGCCTCACGGCAGATGAGCTTAATTATCGGCTCGCCCTCGTCGTCCTTGGTGATCTGAAGGTCCATCACAGGGACCTCAACCCCGTTGGCGGTCAGGGACTTGAAGATCTCGCGATCGGCTTTTTTGTTTTTTTTCTTTTTTTTGAACATAATCACTCGGTCCGGCGTATGCCGGGAAAGCTTCAGCTTTTGGTAAGGTCCAAAGAATCATACACGTCGCCCGCAAGATAGAGCGAGCCGCAGATGAGCAGCATATCGTACCCGGGCAAAAGCGCGCGCGCGTGCTTCAGCGCGCCGACCGGGTCTGAGTCCATACCGACTGTCGGAACGCCGAAGCGCCCGAAAACGGCGGATATCTCCTCCGGAGAAGCGCTCCTGCCGTTCTTAGATCTAGTCGCGACGACCGCAGACAGGCAAGGCGCGACGTTTTCGGCATAGCGGACGACGTCCTTGTCTTTCATCATCCCGACGACGGCAAGGATCTTTCTGCCGCGGAAGAATCTTGTCAGGTAAGCGGCGAG
>JAILDS010000105.1 GCA_024689165.1 Clostridia bacterium | reverse complement strand
GCCGGTGGAACGTGCGTGGATCTTGTCGTCGACAAGGTGGAGAAGCTTGAGGAAGTACATGATGCCGACGGTCACGCGGTTGTCGAACAGCCTGCCGGTACGGCCGTCATGAAGAAGGGTCTTGCCGTCAATCTCGCCGTTATCGTTCATAAAGCCTTCGCGCTTGATGAGCTCCTGAATGAAACGTGATCTCTCATCCTTGGCTTCGGATCTGACGATCTTCGCGCAGGCGTCGAAAAGCAGCGACTCGTAGCAGACCTCAAGCTCGTCCTCGAGCTTCTGCTCGCCGGCTTTGTCGGGGTTGCTGTCGAACTCGGCGCGTTTTTCGGCGTAGCCGGTCTTCTTCGCGGCTTTTTCATGCAGCTCTTCGGAGAAGGCCTCAAGCTCGCTCCAAAGAACGGCGCACGCCTTGGACTGCTCGTTGTATTTGCCCGCGAGGTCGAAGAGCCTCGCCCTCTCGTCGTTTTCAACGCCGGGCTCCCTCGCCTTTTCAAGCAGGGCCTGTTCGTTGTTCTTCCAGATGGAGATATCGTTCTTCTTGTCCTCGACAGCGCCGTCGAAAGCCTTGCTGAGCAGACCGTGGCCCGATTCGTAAAGCAGCTCGCGGATATCCTTTTCGCTCGCGCCGTCAAAAACGGGCGTGCTGATCTTGTAACCCAGTTCAAGAAGAGCCTTGCTCAGATGCACTTCGAGAACCTGACCGACGTTCATTCGGGACGGAACGCCCAGCGGGTTCAGAACGACGTCAAGGGGCGTGCCGTCGGACAGATAAGGCATATCCTCCTCGGGCAGGATCCTTGAAACGACGCCCTTGTTGCCGTGACGGCCCGCCATCTTGTCGCCGACGGAGATCTTTCTCTTCTGAGCGATGTAGCACCTGACGACTTTGTTGACACCGGGCGACAGCTCTTCGCCTGTCTTGTCCTCGCGGGAGAGAACTTCGACGTCGACGACGATACCGTATTCACCGTGCGGTACCTTCAGGGACGTGTCCCTGACCTCTTTTGCTTTCTCGCCGAATATGGCTCTGAGCAGTCTCTCTTCGGCAGTCAGCTCGGTCTCGCCCTTGGGCGTGACCTTTCCGACAAGGATATCGCCCGCCCTGACCTCGGCGCCGATGCGGATTATACCGTCTTCGGTAAGGTCTTTGAGCGCGTCGTCGCCGACGTTGGGAATGTCGCGGGTTATGTCTTCGGGCCCGAGCTTCGTGTCACGGGCCTCGCATTCATACTTTTCGATATGGATAGAGGTAAAGGTATCGTCTCTGACAAGGCGCTCGTTGAGCAGGACGGCGTCCTCATAATTATAACCTTCCCACGTCATGAAACCTATGAGCATATTCCTGCCCAGTGATATCTCGCCCTCGTTGGTAGAAGGACCGTCGGCGATGACCTCGCCCGCCTCCACGTGCTCGCCGGTGCTGACGATCGGGCGCTGGTTGATGCAGGTGCCCTGGTTGGACCTGAGGAATTTGATAAGGTTGTATTCGTCGATCGTGCCGGCTCCGTCGCGGGCTATGCAGATCGTGTCCGCGCTGACTTTTACGACGGTACCGGAGTAATCCGCGACAAGGGCGGAACGGGAATCGATGGCCGCCTTATGCTCCATGCCGGTACCGACGATCGGCGACTCGGTGGTCAGCAGCGGAACAGCCTGACGCTGCATGTTCGAACCCATGAGCGCGCGGTGGGCGTCGTCGTGCTCAAGGAACGGGATCATCGCGGTGGCGGCGGAAACGACCATAAGGGGCGAAATGTCCATATAGTCGACCTTATCCGGCTCGACCTCGATAAACTCGTCCCTGCGCCGCGCGAGGACCTTGGCGTTCTTGAAACGGTTGCGTCTGTCGAGCGGTTCGTTCGCCTGGGCGATGATGTACTCATCCTCTTCATCGGCGGTCATGTATCTGATCTTTTTGCTGACGATACCCGTCGATTTGTCCACGTAACGGTACGGAGCCTCGACGAAGCCGTATTTATTTACTCTAGCATACGTAGAAAGGCAGGAGATAAGACCGATGTTCGGTCCTTCCGGCGTTTCGATCGGGCACATCCTGCCGTAATGGCTGTAATGGACGTCGCGGACCTCGAAACCGGCGCGTTCTCTGGAAAGACCGCCGGGTCCGAGGGCAGAGATACGCCTTTTGCTGGTCAGCTCCGCAAGAGGGTTTGTCTGATCCATGAACTGGGAAAGCTGGGACGAGCCGAAGAATTCCTTGATAACGGCTACGACGGGACGGATGTTGACAAGACCTCTCGGCGTGATGCCTGCGGGATCCTGCGCCTGGAGCGTCATCTTGTCATGAACGACTCTTTCGAGCCGGGCGAAGCCGATGCGGAACTGGTTCGCGAGCAGCTCGCCGACCGAACGGATACGGCGGTTGCCGAGATGGTCGATGTCGTCGATCCTGCCTATGGAGGCGTCGTTGGCGTCTATGCTCGCGTAGAGGCAGAGTATATAGTTCACCGAAGCGATGATATCGTCAACGGTGATATGGGCGGGAACGAGAACGCTCTTGTTTAGCTCGATCGCGCGTCTGAGCTCTTTTTTACCGGAGCAGTTGTCAAGGATGACCTTGAGCGCGGCGGCGCAGACCTTTTCATCGATACCGAGCTCGGAAAGCTCGGCGGCGCTGAACTCCGGCAGATACTCCGCCGCGTCGAGCATGCCGTTGGAAATGACCGTAACGGGAGTCTCTCCGGCCCAGACGTTTATCCTTGATATGCCCGCCTGCTCAATAAGCTTCGCGACCTCGACGTCAACGGCGGTGCCGTTGCCGACAGGCGAACCGTCGGGGAGCGTAAGAAGCTCGCCCGTCATTGCGCTGACGTACGGCATATCGGGGTTCTCGGGATCGGCAGGAGCAAGGATGCATCCGCGTATCCTGTCGATGAAGCCGAGCTTCTTATTATATTTATACCTTCCTACCTTGGAGATGTCGTAGCGCCTGTCGTCAAAGAACAGGTTCTGCATCTGCTGGCGGGCGGTATCCATCGTGGGCGGCTCACCGGGGCGGAGCTTTCTGTAAACGGAGAATATCGCGTCAGCGTAGTTTTTCGTCTCATCCTTTTCGAGCGTAGCCTCGATAAGAGGAGAGGCGCCGAAGAGCCTTATAATGTCGTCGTTCTCACCGAGGTTAAGGTCGATGAACGGGTAAGCTTCGACAGCGTCGTCGGAGCCAAAGGTCGCGCCCGACGAGCTCGGGAGATGCACGACGGGGCGATAAACGTCGATACCCGCCGTCTCCTCGGAAGAGAAGACGTGCAGGGCCTTGATGAGAGTGGTGACGGGGATCCTTCTCGTTTTGTCTATGCGGACGAAGAACATGTTGTTCGGGTCGGTCTCATATTCGAGCCACGCTCCCCTGTTGGGTATGATCGTGGATTTGAACAGGCCGCGCCCGGTCTTGTCGCGCTGCATAAGGTAGTAGCAGCCCGGTGAACGGACGAGCTGTGAAATGATGACCCTTTCTGCTCCGTTGATAACGAAAGTGCCGCCCTCGGTCATGACCGGGAAATCGCCGAAATAGATGTCCTCATCCTTTACGGCGTCCGGCTCGCTCGTACGGAGCCTTCCCTTGACGTAGAGCCGCTTCGAATACGTCGCGTCGCGCTTCTTGCACTCCGCGATCGTATAATTCGTTTCATCCGAAAGACGGAAACCGACGAATTCAAGCGAGATCTTTCCGGTATAGTCCGATATCTTGCCGACGTCGCGCAGGACCTCGTTCAGACCGCGCTCAAGGAACCAATTATATGAATCCTTCTGCACCGCCACAAGGTTCGGCATCTCCATGACGTCCTGAGTAACGGAAAAAGTCTTTCTCGACTTTTTCCCGATGGGTATCGTCCTGAGTTCTTTCATCGCATAACGCTCCCGATTTATTTCGGGCTTCCGGCAGGCGTGAGCCCGCAAAAACCCCGTCTCCCCTTATCACGCAGGCGCAAACCCGTGTAATAACGGACTTTCAATATTACAATCAGCCATGCAATTTGTCAACGGCTTAATATAGCCAAATGTTGTGCAAATATGGGAAAAAGTTTTTTAAACACGCTGCCGGGAGTACAAAAAAAGACAACGCCAGAAAGACGTTGCCGTAAAAGAATAAAAACAAACGGGAAGTCAGACTCAGATATCGTCCTCGATCCTCTTTATGAGAGCGGCGATAGCGTCGACGGAATTGAAGTTCTCGGGAACCATGTCATTGATGGTGATCTGGATGTCGAACTCCTCCTGAAGCTCGCCGATAAGCGAAACCACGTCAAATGAGTCAAGAAGCCCGGAGTCGATAAGATCGGTCGCGGAAGCGTAGTCTACTCCATCGTGGATACCCTCAAGTATTTCAATGATCTTCTCATTCATCGCAAAAAACCTCCGATATAGATATGTTAAGCGTTATTCGAACGGCGAATTATCCTGTTCTATCATTATAATAAAACCGCTGCGTCCGACAGGTCGATAATAATCCATAACAAACGGCTTTGTCAACTACAATTTCATATCCGAAACACATTCCGAAAAAAATCAGAAAAAGGCTTGACAACGACAGAAATCCGTTATAATCTTTTGGTTATGTTATGCATAGGCAAAACATAACCTGGCTTTCGGGAGGTGAACCGTTGAATCTGAAACAATTTCGTTACGCTCTGGTGCTTGACTCGGTCAGGTCTGTCTCACGCGCAGCCGAGATCCTCGGAATATCCCAGCCTTCCCTTTCGCAGTATCTCAAAAAGACCGAAGCGGAGGTCGGCGCAGTCCTTTTCGACCGAAGCGGCAATGAGATCAAACCTACCGACGCCGGCAGAGAATTCATCGAAGCCGGAAAAAAGATCCTCGACGCCGAACGGCAGATGAAGCTCAGTCTTCAGGATATTTCCGACGACAAAAGCGGAACTCTGCGAATCGGGACTTCCTCACACAGGGCCATCACTCTGATGCCCGAGAGCCTGAGAAGGTTCCGGAAGGTCTATCCGGGCATAAGGGTCTTCGTTGACGAACAGCCTATCGCGAACCTTCTTGACGGACTGCTCCACGGCGACTTCGATCTGTGCGTTCTTCCCGCCCCGGCGGACGATCACCTGTTCGTTTCGGATGAGATACTGACAGAGGAGATCATACTCGCCGCTCCCAAGGATCTTTCACCCAAGACCGAAAGCATTCCCGGAAGGCGTCACCCGGCAGTGGATTTTTCGATCCTCGACGGCGCGGACGTGATCACACTTTTCGATTTTTACCTCATGCAGAGGCTTCTGGACGAAACGTGCCGTAACGAAAAGATCAGCTTCAGCACCCACGTGACATGCTGCGGTATCGAAACGCAGCTCGCTATGGTAAAACACGGACTTGGAGTCGCTCTCGTACCTTCCGGCGCCGACATGACGGAAGACGATTCTCTCAGCTTCTACTCTTTTGTTCAGGAGCTTCCCCGCCGCAAAATAATCGCGGTCCGCAGAAAAGGACAGTATTGTTCCCGACCGATGACTGAGATCATCAGAATAATGAAGTCCATTGACAAAACCTGATTATTATTAAAAGGAGTGTTCATCAATCATGAGTCCTGCAGTAATGAGTCTTATCATCTTTGCAGTCTGCGTGGTCCTGTTCATCTGGAACAAGCTTCCGCAGGCTCTCGTCGCTCTTCTGGGCCTTTCAGCGATGGTGCTCACAGGCACCGTCACTTTCGCGGACGGCTTCAAGAACTACGGCGGCTACATCATCGTCCTTATCTGCTCGATGATGGTCGTCGGAGAGGCCTCTTTTGAAACCGGTCTTGCAAAGCTTATCGGCACGAAGGTCCTTAATCTTGCCAGGGGCAATGAAAGGGTCGTCATCATGCTCGCCACGGCGCTGACAGCCGTCTGCTCGGCATTTCTTTCCAACATCGCGACCTTTGCGATAATGATAGCCATTCTTACTGGCATCTGCGCCGGCAACAAGAACATTAAGTTCATGAACGTCGTCCTTCCCGTCGGTATGGCGGCTGTCATCGGCGGCGCCGCTACCCTCGTCGGTTCCACACCCCAGCTGACCGCGCAGGGCATCCTTCAGGAGACCTTCGGCGAGGATATGGGCTTTTCATTCACGACCTTCCTTATCCCCACCGGTATAATCATCCTTCTTCTCGTTCTTTACGTCGGTTTTATCGGATATCCTCTCGGAAAAAAGATCTGGGGCAAGCGCGACGAATACAATGATATCCCCGTTGCCGAAGGCGAAGACGTTAATGCTCCCGCTCCCAATCAGAAAAAAATGCCGATAATGATCGTCATCTTCGTCCTCACGATCCTCGGCTTTATCTTCTCGGACCAGCTCAAAAAACTTATCCCGAACTGCAACCTCGGCATGATCAGTCTTGTTTCCGCGATCCTCTGCGTGCTCACCGGATGCATCAGCCATAAAAAGGCTATCAAGTCCATCAACTGGAACCTCGGTATCTGGTTCTGCGCCTGCCTCGGCATAGCCGCGGGTCTTGACAACAGCGGCGGCGGCGAGCTTCTCGCAAACTGGTTCATCAGCCTGTTCGGCGAGAATGTATCACCCCTCGTCCTCTACATCGCGCTCGTTGTCCTCGTCACCGTCCTTACTCAGTTCCTGTCGAACTCCACAGTTCTCGCGATCGTTCTTCCCGTGGTGTTCTCGGTAACAGGCAGGCTCGGTTTCAACAGCTACGCCTTCGCGGTCGGTCTGACCATAAGCGGCGCCATGGCGGTCGCCACTCCTCTTGCAAACAGCACGATAGCGATGTCCATGGTCGCGAAATACAGATTCAGCGATTTCGTAAAATATGCCGGACCGATAACTCTTATGGCGATAATCGTCCTGAGCATCGTAGTTCCCCTGCTTTACCCTATTGCCGGCTAAATACAAAAAGATCTCTTTTATCGGCTCTGTCATTTTCGGCGGAGCCGATAAAAAAATGTGTTGCGCTTTTTCAGTATAACCTGTATAGTATTATCCGATTTCAGTTCAGCGATCATCTCGCGGAAAGGTTTGTAAAATGAGTACCGTAGCAAGCACTATTTGCTCCAACGCGCAGAAATACCCCGAAAAGATTGCTATCTATGACGAAAAGGGTTCCATTACCTACGCTCAGCTCGATCGAGCGGTAAAGAACTTCGCTAAGCACCTGAAAGGCCTCGGTCTCCCCTCCGGCTCGAGGATCATGGTCCAGTCGAATTCGGACATTCCCACCGTTGTATCATACCTCGCTATACAGCTTTCGGGCAACATCAACGTCCCGTGCGAAAAAACAGCTTCCGTCGACGCTCTCGAGCTCATTGCCTCGGAGACAGAAGCCGCTGTTATAATAACAGACGCCGACGTTGACGGCAGATA
>JAILDS010000078.1 GCA_024689165.1 Clostridia bacterium | reverse complement strand
GACTTTCTCTGCATCCATCCGTTCATTGATGGAAACGGCAGGATGTCACGCCTACTGACAACGCTGCTGCTCTATCGCAGCGGGCATGAGATCGGCAAGTATATCTCACTGGAAGCCAAAATCGAACGCACAAAAGAGAGTTATTATGACGCGCTTGAGGCCTCTCAGACCGGATGGCATGAGGGCAAGGATGATCCTACGGCGTATATCAAATACATGCTCGGAACGATAATAGCGGCATACCGTGATTTCGAGGAGCGGATGGAGCTTATCTCCGATTCGCCGCTGGAAACCGTTCGAAACGCCGTAAAAACAAGGATCGGCAAGTTTACGAAAACCGAGATCGCCGGGCTTGTCACATCCATGAGCGCCACGTCGGTTGAACGTCATCTGAGAACGCTCTGCGAAAACGGAGAGATCGAAATGCGCGGCGGCGGACGATCGACATACTATATTCGAAAGACAATTTAATCGGAGCTTTTTCAAAACCGTGTTGCCTTTCCGGCTTTTTTGTCGTTTATATAAGCAGAAGGAGATCAGTGTCAGCCCTTCGGACAGTGTTAAAAGGAGAAAAACATCATGAAAAAGCTTCTTTCAGTCGCGCTGATATTTGTTTTGCTTATAGCTGCTGCAAGTTGCGGCAGCAAAAACGAACAGGGCGGCGATGCCTCCGTTTTCGAGCAGACTCAGCCGTCAAACGAAAAGATGATGAAAATCCTTTCCCGGGACGGCGAGCTTCTGGGGCAGATCGACTGCCGTTCGACCTGCACGGCGGTCGACGGCGGCATATTCTACAGCATTTTTGAACTGGGCGAAAACCGTTATACCGTGGATGCGGAATACCGATTCTTCGATAAGGAGAGTAAACGGGACGTGCTGCTCGGCACACTCGAAGATCAGGGCTACGAAGCGGTCTACACACGCTCGGAATCAAACGGGAAGATATATACCCTTGCGATTGTCGGAAATCCGATGTCGGACTCTCCGGTCGAGCTCGTCCTGCTCGAAGCTGATCCCGAAGCGGGTTCCCTGAAAAAGTATACCGTTTCCGAGAACGGGTTCCCTTACGCCTCAATGGCCGTTTCAAACGGGAAGCTGCTGATAATGGACCATGAAATGTCGGACCCGAAATGCGATAAGCTGTATGAGTTCGACCCGGCGGCGGAAACCGTTAAAGAAGTGCTGACGTTTTCTTCCGATACGGACTCGCTGCGCGGCGTCAGCTCCGCAGAAGACGGCTTTGCCCTTCTCCGTCTGAAAATCAACGGCGGCGGAGAGAACGAAATGTTCCTCGACCAGTACGATAACGATCACGTCAGGGTATCGGAGCAGTCCGTGAACGAAGCGCTCGTAAAAGCGGCCATGGAGATCTCCGGTATCATGAGCCGCCAGGACGCGCTCAACGAGCTTGGAATGCACGTGAGCAGATTTACGGTCGAAGAGGGCAGATACCTGATATACGAGAATTTCGGTATGGCTCGTCTGATCGTCGATCTGCAGACCGGAGAATCGGTTTTGAGCAAAAGCGATATTTACTCGTTTTCCATCGGCAGCGGAGAGCCGTATATTTACAGAATGGATTTCGATCCCCAGGAAGCAGAGGAGCCCGATATTACCCGTATTGTCGACGGGGATCAGGTTAAGCTTTCCTTTGAGCCGACGGATCCCTGCAGGCTTATAAAAGAAGTTTCTCATTCACATTCCGGAACGTGGCTCGTCATGACGGCGGACGGGGATTCTGCGCAGAACAGCAGCTTTGCGTTATATCTGTGGACCGAGTCCTGACGCATAGAGTAAACAACAGTCGGGCAATAAAAATAATCCAATCAAATTATCGATGCTTCAGTATTTTTTGCAATACTGAAATAATACGAAAAAAACAGTCACAAAAAAACTGGGAATATGGCGAAACACTGCTATATTCCCGCATTTTTTTTTGTGAAACGGCAGGGGTCAGCCGTGCTACCGCTCGATTTTTGTACTGCCCGGTCTTATTTGAGTGTCTTAACGCTGCGGTCTCTCCTTTTGAGGCCCGGCGGACGACGGTTCTCCGGCAAGGATCATCGGTTTTTATTGAAATGAACTGCTCAGTCCTTTTCCATGAGGACGACCCCGGTCCTGTCGTCGAACGGGGGGAGCATCACCTCGACTACCTCGCTGCGGGAGGTCGGGACGTTTTTGCCGACGAAATCAGGCTTGATCGGCAGCTCTCTGTGCCCCCGGTCTATCAATACGGCAAGCCTTACCGCCGCGGGCCTTCCGAGGTCTACGAGCGCGTCAAGGGCTGCTCGGACGGTCCTGCCGGTATAGATGACGTCGTCGACGAGCACGACGGTTTTGTCCTCAACGTCGAAATCGGTTTTGTTGCCGACTATCGGCTTGGACGCCAGGCGCGAAAGGTCGTCTCTGTAAAAAGCGACGTCTATGCTGGTGCATTTCAGTTCGGCGCCCTCGATCTTGAAAATGGTGTCTCTTATCATCTCGGCAAGAGGGACGCCGCGCCGTTTTATCCCGCACAGGCAAAGTCCCTCGGTTCCGCCGTTCTTTTCGAGTATCTCATGCGACATCCTTACGACGGCGCGCCTGAGTGAGTTTTCATCCATAAGCTCGGCTTTGAATTTCATGCGTTTTATCCCCGCGTTTTCTTTAAATATAGTATTCCGGGCGGTGTTTTGTCAAGTCTTCGGCAGTTTTTACGATAATTAGTGTTTTATCTAAAAAAACACTTGATTTTTGCCCGCTTACGTGATAGAGTAATTTTTGTTGAATGGTTAGTGTAGAGTGGGTTGCGTTCCCGCTCTTTTGTTTTGAAAGGGGCGTTGCTTTTGCGAAAAAACGAGATCGAGACCGCCGTCCGTTCCCTCGCCGAAAAGGCTGCGGAAGAAAACGGCCTGACCGTATGGGACGTCAGGTTTGAAAAAGAGGGCAAGGATTATTTTCTGAGGGTCTTTATAGACAAACCCGACGGCCGCGTGGCGATCGACGACTGCGTCGCCGTGAGTCAGGCCCTCGACGAGCCGCTGGACGGGCTCGAGCTTTTTGACGCTCCTTATTCGCTGCAGGTCTCCTCGCCGGGTATCGAGCGCAGGCTCACAAGGCCGGAGCATTACGAATGGGCCGTCGGCAGGAAGGTGATGCTCAAGCTGAGAGGGCGCGGTGTCTGCAAGGGCGTTCTCAGGGATTACTCAAGGGACGGCGTCACGCTGTCATTCGACACGGGCGACGAGTTCTTTGCTCCGAATGAAACGATATGGGTCAAAGCCGACGATTTTGACGACGAAACAGAATAGAGAACAGAAAGGAAAGAAAGAAAAGAAAATGAAGAAGACAACTCCCGACGCGATCGGAATCAATGAATTTCCCGGCCTCGGCAAGGCTCTTGTATACTACGCTCAGGACAAAGGGCTTCCCCTTGACAAGGTAAAAGGCAAGCTCGGCGACGCTATCATCAAGGCCGTCGTCAAGGACAGCAAAAACAAGGAAGGCCTGAGCTGCAATATAGACGTCAAGGAAGACACGATAGTAGTCCTTCACCAGAAGAACGTCGTTGAGATCATTTCCGACCCCGAGTCGGATATAACCGTCGAAGACGCGCAGAGGTTCAAACCGGGCGTCGAGGCCGGCGCGATCATCCAGGTGCCGATCCACGTCAAGGATTTCGGGCGCATCGCCGCGCAGACCGTCAAGCACGTTCTGCGTCAGGGGATAAAGGAGCTTGAGAACAGCGGCCAGTTCGAGGCGCTCAACACTCATAAGCACGAGGTCGTTACCGCGGAGGTCACCGAGGTCGATCCCAGAACGGGCACGGTATTCGCGAAGTTCGAGAATTTCGAGGTCACAATGCGCACGCCCGACCAGGTCCCCGGCGAGACGTTCGTACCGGGAGATCTGTTCAAGGTATACGTCGCGGACGTGGAGCTCCACAACGACGGCGGCGGCGTTATCGCCCATGTTTCAAGGAGCGCGCCGGAGCTTGTCAAGCGTATGTTCGAGCTTGAGGTCCCCGAGATCTACGACGGCGTAGTCGAGATCGTCGAGATAACACGCGAGGCGGGCTCGAGAACAAAAATGGCCGTCATGAGCCGCGACCCGTCCGTCGACCCCGTCGGGGCCTGCATCGGGCCCAAGGGCGCGAGGGTCGGCAAGGTCATCGCCATGATCGGCGGCGAGAAGATAGACATCGTCAAGTACAGCGAGGAGCCGGCCGAATTCATCGCGGCGGCGCTCGCTCCCGCTTCGATCCTCGGCGTTGAGATCCTCGACGCAGGGCAGAAGCAGTCCAGAGTGACCGTGCCGGAGACGCAGCTCTCGCTCGCGATAGGCAACAAGGGGCAGAACGCCCGTCTCGCCGCGAGGCTCACCGGCTGGAAGATAGACATCGTCTCCGGCGAGGCTGCCGCAGCCGACGCTGCTTCCGGGGCCTCTGATCCCGATGAACCGGAGTCGGTCTCCGACGCGGAGGACGAAGCCTCCGACGAAGCAAGCGCCGAATGACCGAAACGCGGTAATTACGAAAACGTGACCTGAAGGTGGCAGCTTTGGAGAAAAAAGTTCCGATGCGAAGATGCGTCAGCTGTATGCGCATGTTCCCGAAGAAGTCTCTTCTGAGGATCGCGCGTCAGCCGGACGGGACGCTCAAACCCGACCCCATGGGAAAGCTGAACGGCAGGGGAGCTTATCTCTGTACGGACCCCGATTGCCTTAAGCGTGAGCAGAAATCCGGCAGGATCGCCAGAGCTCTCGGCGTTACGCTCACGCCGGAGGATCGCGAGGCGATCGAACGGGCTTTAAAGGAGAAATCGCTTGAACAAAACTAAATTGGCCGGTACGCTCGGCCTGTGCATGCGCTCCGGGAACCTCCGGTGCGGCGCAATGGCGACAGACGACGCGATAAAAAAAGGAAAAGCGGTACTTATCCTTCTGACTTCGGACGCCGCGCCCTCGCACAGAGTGCATCTGGAGCATATCGCTCCCGGCGCGGAGGTCGCCGACATCGGCGCGGACAGCTCCTTTATGCTGGGTTCCGTCGGCAGGAGCTGCTGTATCGCCGCAGTCACGGATAAGAATTTCGTCACACCGATCAAGAACAGTCTTATGGAGGAATAATCAGGATGAAAAGCAGGTATAAGGTGCATGAAGTCGCAAAGGATCTCGGGCTGAAAAGCCCGGAGGTCGTGGCATATCTTGCCCCGTACTTCGACGGCGAAAAGAAGTATCAGACCGTTCTTGAAACAGAGGAGCTTGACGTTCTTTTTGAGGTCGTTACTCTGAACAACTCATACAAGAACCTTGATTTCTATTTCGCGAACAGAAGGTCCGCCGAGGAGCGCAAGCTTGAAAAAGAGCGCCTCGCCGCCCAGAAGGAAGCCGAAAGGATCGCCAGGGAAAAACAGGCGGAGGAAGAGCGAAGGAAAGCCGCCGAGGAGGCGGAGCGTATCCGCCGCGAGGAGGAGGCCGCCGCCAAAGCCGCAGAGGAAGAGGCAAAGCGCAAAAAGAAGGAAGAGGAAGCCGCAAAGCTCAAGGCAAAGCAGGAAGAAGAGAAACGCAAGGCCGACGAGGCTTCCAAAAACCGCAAGCAGGCGGATCCCCAGCCCTTCAAAAAACGCGAGAAGAGCAGCACGGAAAAGCCCCAGCCCAAGCAGAAGGCCGAAAGGGTCACCGTCGACACGAGGCAGAGCAACGTCGAGCTCGACAAGTACAACCTTCGCTACGACGATATGTCAGTTGCCCGCGGCAGGAACACTCCCGACCAGAAAAAGCAGAAGATCAACCAGAAATCAAAGCAGTACCGTTCTCCCGGCGCGAAAAGCAAAAAGAGGGAGACGGAGCGCGAGCGCATGGCAAGGCTCGATGCCGAACGGAGCAAACGCCACCTTGAGATCGAGCTGCCCGAGGAGCTCACCGTCAGCGAGCTCGCCATGAAGCTGCGCGTCCCCGCGGGCGAGGTAGTCAAGAAGCTCATGCTCGGCTACGGCATCATGAAGAGCGTCAACCAGACCATCGACTACGACACCGCTGAGGTAGTCGCGGGCGATTTCGGCGCAAAGGCCAAGCGCGAGGTCGTCGTCACCATAGAAGACAGGATCATCGACGATACCGAGGACGCGGAGGAGAACCTTATCGAGCGCGACCCGGTCATCTGCGTCATGGGCCACGTCGACCACGGTAAGACCTCGCTCCTCGACGCTATCCGCCACACTAACGTGGTCGCGGGCGAGTCCGGCGGCATCACTCAGGCCATAGGCGCTTACAGGATCGAACATGAGGGCAGAAGCCTTACGTTCATTGATACCCCCGGTCACGCTGCGTTCACAGCCATGAGGGCAAGGGGCGCCCAGGCGACGGATATCGCGGTGCTCGTGGTCGCCGCCGACGACGGCATCATGCCCCAGACGGTGGAGGCTATCAACCACGCGAAAGCCGCCGAGGTCAGCATCATCGTCGCCATCAACAAAATGGACAAGCCCGGCGCGAATCCCGACAGGATAATGCAGCAGCTCACGGAATACGACCTTGTCGCGGAGGAGTGGGGCGGCGACGTCATGTGCGTCCCGGTCTCCGCAAAGACCGGCGAGGGCATAGACAAGCTGCTCGAGGCGATCCTGCTCGTGGCCGAGATGCGTGAGCTCAAAGCCAACCCGAACCGCGCCGCGAAGGGCGTCGTCCTTGAGGCGAGGCTCGACAAGGGCAGGGGACCCGTTGCGACTCTTCTGGTGCAGAACGGCACTCTGAAGCTCGGAGATTCCATCGTTGCAGGCACTGCGGTCGGCAAGGTCAGGGGAATGCTCGACGACAAGGGCAGGAAGGTCGATTCCGCCGGTCCCGCAGTACCCGTTGAGGTCATGGGCCTTACCGAGGCGCCTCAGGCAGGCGACGTGTTCGACGCAGTTTCCGACGACAGGCTCGCCCGCGAGCTTGTCGAGCAGAGAAAACAAAAAGCGAAGGACGAGGCGAACGCCGTCGAGAGGGTCACGCTCGACAATCTCTCCGACGTCATGGCTGCCGGTATGCTCAAGACGCTCAACGTCATTGTAAAGGCTGACGTCCAGGGCTCCGTCGAGGCCGTTTCCCAGAACCTTGTCAAGCTTTCGAACGAAGAAGTGCGGGTCAGCGTCGTCCACGGCGGCGTCGGCGCGATCACCGAGAGCGACGTTATGCTCGCGGTGGCTTCGAACGCCGTCATAGTCGGCTTCGACGTCAGGCCTCAGCCCGCCGCGATAGTCAACGCGGAGAGGGCCCATATCGACATCCGGCTTTACAGGGTCATTTACGACTGCATCGAGGACTTCCAGGCGGCTATCAAGGGCATGCTCGCCCCGAAATTCCGCGACGTCGAGCTCGGCAGGGCCGAGGTTCGTCAGGTCTTCAAGCTCTCGAGCGTCGGCATCATCGCCGGTTCGTATATACTCGACGGCAAGGTGTCGAGGAACGCCCGCATCAGGGTCGTCAGGGACGGAGTCATTGTCGCCGAGGACGAGATCGCCTCGCTTCGCAGGGGCAAGGACGACGTGAAGGAGGTCCTTACCGGCTTTGAGTGCGGTATCGGCCTTTCAAGATTCAACGATATCAAGGAAGGCGACGTTCTCGAAGCTTTCCTTACGGAGGAGTATCAGGATTGAATACGTCCGTTTACAAAAAAGACAGGATGAGCGAGGATATAAAGCGTGAGATAACCGCGATCATCCGGGAGCTCAAGGACCCGCGCGTGGCGGACAGGATCCTGACAGTGGTCAGGGTCGAGACCGCTCACGACCTGTCCTTCTGCAAGGTGTACATCAGCTCCATGGACGGCATAGACGACGCGAAAGAGGCTGTAGGCGCCCTTGAGCACGCCAAGGGGCTCATACGCCGCGAGCTCGGAGCCAGGCTGTACATCAAAAAATCTCCCGATATCAGGTTTTACGCCGACGAATCCGTCCAGAAGGGCATTGAGATGTTCAGAGTTCTTTCGGACAAAGAAAGGGCCAGGCATGACTGAGTTCATCACCGTTGAACAGACCCGTGACTTCCTGCTTGAAAACGACGGTTTTCTGCTGCTGACGCACTCAAACCCGGACGGGGACGCGGCAGGGAGCGTCGCCGCGATGTACCGTATACTCAAAAAGCTCGGCAAAAACGTCGCATTTTCGCTCGACACGCTGCCCAAAAACCTTGCTTTCCTTGCGCCGGAACAGATCGTTCCGGTTTTTTCCGATCCGTTCGTCATCTCTCTTGACTGCGGTTCCGCGAAGCAGATCGGCGGTATCGACGGCGCGGAAGGACTGAGAGAGAACGTTTCCCTGAGCATCGACCACCACGCCGGAAATACGCCGTTCGCAAAGTATACGCTGCTTGACGGCGGCAAGGCCGCTGCGTGCGAGCTCGTTTATGAGGTCGCCCGCTCCTTGGGCGTCGATATCGACGAACGGATCGCGGAATGCCTGTACGTCGGTATCTCTACCGACACGGGCTGCTTCAGGTACGCAAACACCACGCCGCAGACCCATGAGATCGCCGCAAGCCTGATGAAAACGGGCTTCGACTGCGCAAAAGTCAACAGACTTCTTTTCGAGACGGTATCCAAGGCTTATATCCGGTTTGAGAGCGAAGTTATC
>JAILDS010000043.1 GCA_024689165.1 Clostridia bacterium | reverse complement strand
GAGCTTTTTCAGTGAATCAACATTGCCGAGATACGGATCGATCTTTGAATAATCCGCTGTGTCATAGCGATGGTTGGAATGTGCCTCGAACACCGGGTTCAGGTAGATCATACCGACCCCGAGAGAAACAAGGTGATCGAGTTTTTCGACGATGCCTTCGAGTGTGCCGCCGAAATAATCCGAGTTGTACCTGCCGTTTTTGTCCGGCAGCCAGTCGGGCAGCTCCTTCCAGTCCTCATGGACGACTCGGTCTTTGAAAGGACATCCTTCGATCAATTCGGAGTGATCCGCTCCCCGGCGGAACCTGTCGGGGAAGATCTGATAAATGACTGATCCGCGAAGAAATGACGGCGTAGAGTAGTCTTTGTCATATGCCGTAAGCTGCCAGGGCTCACCATGCTGTTCAAAAGATCCGAGCCCCATATCATAGCGCGTTATGCGCAGCGTCTCCCCTGATGACTCGAATTCAAAATGATAAAAGTGCAGTCCGGGTTCGTCAAAGGTATGCCTGAACTCCCAGAAAGCGCCGTAGTCGTTATCGAAAGCCCGTTCCATCGGAAACACGAGAGCCGGCGCATCGTCCGACTCAAAAACGGCGCGTACGCCGGAGGCGGGCATACCAAAAGGCAGCGCGATCCTGAACTGGACGCTCTGACCTGTTTTAAGACAACCGTGAACAGACTTGAAAAGCGAGTCGCGGGAATTGAATGATACGAAAGGCACTATTTCACCGGCTTCATGTGCCAGATATTATCGGCGTATTCGGTGACGCTCCTGTCGCCGGAGAAACGGCCCGCCATGGCGGTATTCATCAGAGAACATCCGGCAAAGCGTTCCGGGTCGGAGTACAGAGCCTCGGCCTTTTCCTGCGCCATCTTATACTCGGCGAAGTCTGCCAGAGCCATATACGGGTCGCTGTTTATGAGATATGAAGCGACGTCGGCAAAGTTTGCGCCGGCGATGTCGGCTGTTCTCATGAAGTCGAGCGCGCGGTGCAGCGCGGGGTTGTTGGCGTAAAGGTCCTGCGGACGGTAGCCGTTGAAGCGCAGGTCCTCGACTTCCGACCTGTTCATGCCGAAAATAATGATGTTATCGTCTCCGACAGCCTCGGCAATCTCTATATTCGCCCCGTCGAGCGTGCCTATAGTCACGGCTCCGTTTATCATAAGCTTCATGTTGCTCGTGCCGCTGGCTTCCTTGCCGGCAAGCGAGATCTGCTCGGAGAAATCCGCAGCGGGAAGAAGTGTTTCCGCTACCGTGACGCAATAGTTCTCGATAAACACGACTTTCAAGAAACGGTTGACGTCGGGGTCGTTGTTGATCAGCTCGGACAGCGAGCAGATAAGGTTGATTATCCTCAGAGCGATATCGTACGACGGAGCGGCTTTCGCGGAGAATATATAGGTATGGGGCGTGTAATTGCCGTTGGGATCATCCTTGATCGTGAGATATTTGTCGATGATATTAAGGATATTGAGGGTCTGGCGCTTGTATTCGTGCAGACGCTTGGCCTGAACGTCGAAGATGCTGTCGGGGTCGAGCTCAACGCCCTGTGTGCGTTTGACGAACTCGGCAAGGCGGCGTTTGTTCTCTTTTTTAATGTCGATGACCTTTGAAAGAACGGCTTTGTCGTCGGTATATTTTTTCAGCCCCTCGAGCGCCGAAGCGTCGGTAAGGAATTTTTTGCCGATCAGCGACTCGATGAGCCCGCACAGACCGGGGTTGTCCTGCCCGAGCCACCTGCGGTATGTGATGCCGTTCGTCACGTTAGTGAATTTTTCAGGTTCGAGCTTGTAAAAATCGGAGAAGAGCTGATCCGTAAGTATCCTGCTGTGAAGCTCGGAAACGCCGTTGACGCTGTGGCAAGCCGCGACGTCGAGGTTGGCCATATGAACGAATCCGCCGGAGATGACGGCGGTCCTTTCAACCAGACCTGCGTCGTGAGTTTTATCCCAGACGTAAGCTCTCTGGCGGTTGTCGATCTCTCTGAGGATCATGTAGATCCTGGGCAGAAGCCGTTCCATGACCTCACAGGACCAGCTTTCGAGCGCCTCGCTCATAACGGTATGGTTCGTATATGCAAAGCACTTGCCGACAAGGCTCCAGGCGCCTTCCCAGTCGTAACCGCACTCGTCGAGAAGTATCCTCATGAATTCCGGGATAGCGAGCGACGGATGTGTGTCGTTGATGTGGATAGCTACTTTATCGGGAAGGTTCGCCAGCGTCGGGTTGCGTTTGAGATGGCGGTGGATGATGTCCTGAACGGAGGCTGAAACGAGGAAGTACTGCTGCCTCAGGCGCAGAGCCTTGCCCTCGGGATTGTTGTCGCCGGGGTAAAGTATCTGACTGACCGCCTTCGCCATGGCAAGACGTTCGTTGGCACGGACGAACTCGCCGCTGTTGAACAGGTCGAGCACAGGGCCCGAATCGGCCTGAGAGGTCCACAGACGCAGAACGTTGACGGCCTTGCCGCCCTTACCGGGAATGTACATATCGTACGGGATGGCTTTGATCGGCACGTAATCGCGATGCTCTATGCTGTGCATCCCGTTATCCCAGCTCTCATAAACAGAGCCCTCGAATCGGACCTCGAAAATTCCATCTTCCTTTTTCGCAAGCCAGACCTCGCCGCCGGGCAGCCATGTGTCGGGCATGGTGGTCTGCTTGTTTTCTGCGATCTTCTGTTTGAAAATGCCGTACTCGTAAAGAATGGAATAACCGATCGCAGAATAGGAGCGGTTAGCCATGGAGTCGATATAGCATGAAGCAAGACGGCCGAGGCCGCCGTTGCCGAGATTCGCGTCCGGCTCGCAGTCATAGATCCTGTCAAGGCTGAGCCCGGCGCTTTTCAGAGTCTTTGCGAACACGTCTTCAAGACCGAGAGCGTAAAGAATGTTTTTCATCGACCTGCCGGGAAGGAATTCCATAGACAGATAATAACAGCGTTTCGCGTTCTGCTCGCGTTCGCGGCGTTTGAACTCGACCCTGCCGTCCATGAGCATATCCTTGAGTATCATGGCAAGGGCGCGGTATACGTTCTCATAAGTTGCGGTCTCGACCGTCTGAGAATAATAATGAAGGAGCTTGCCGTCGAGCATCTCCTTCAGTTTCTTTTGAGTAAGTGAGTAATCCATCAAGCTTCCTCCGAAAACAGATGCTATACATATTAACACTATTGTTTTTCGATTGCAACAATATTAGCGGAGCCGAAAACGTTTGAAATGAGATTCGGTTTAAATTGACCAAAAAAAACGTAAAAACACGCCGGTATTTTTACTTGACGATAACGTCTGTTCCGTGATAATCTCTTATCAGCAAGAGCGCATTGAGCTTTAAGCCGATACGGGATATCGGGAAGACAGACGCGCCGACCAAGGGTTGTTTCTGCCTTGCCGTATCATGCGGCAAGGCTGTTTCGTTTTTGCATAAAGACGAAAAAGGGGAACGATCATGAAACTTGTCTATGACGTCAAAGAAAAACCCTCGTTCGGGAAGAACATCATCTTCGCCTTCCAGCAGCTTCTGGCCATCCTGGCTGCCACCATCGCCGTACCCGCAATAGTCGGCAACGGCATGAGCCAGTCCGCGGCCCTCTTCGGAGCCGGCGTAGGCACGATCGTCTATCTTCTGTTCACTAAATTCAGAAGCCCGGTATTCCTCGGTTCCTCCTTCGCGTTCCTCGGCTCGATGTTCGCCGCTTTCGCCGGCGCCGTGTCCGCTGAAGCGGGTTACGCCGGTATTATCCTCGGCGCGATCTTCGCCGGTCTCGTTTACGTCGTTATCGCTATCATCGTTAAGTTCGCCGGCGTCGAGTGGATAAACAAGCTCATGCCCGCAGTCGTTATCGGCCCCACGGTTGCGATAATCGGTCTCTCTCTCGCAGGCAACGCGGTCGGCGACGCTCTCAAGTTCGCTGAATTCGACGCCGCCAACAGCGTATACGTCATGGGCACTCACGGCTGGGTCGGTTTCATCTGCGCTCTTGTCACCCTCTTCACCGTCATGATCTGCTCGGTCTACGGCAAGAAGATGGCAAAGCTCATCCCCTTCATCATCGGTATCCTCGCCGGCTATATCGTTGCGACCTGCTTCACCCTCATCGGCATGAAGACCGGCAACGAGAACCTCATGGTCATCAACTTCGAGCTCTTCAAGGATATGCAGTGGATCCCCGCCTTCTCCTTCCTTAAGGCCGCCAAGGGTCTCAGCGCGATCGACGGCAAGTACATCGCCACCATCGCTGTCGCTTACATCCCGGTCGCGTTCGTCGTCTTCGCCGAGCATATCGCCGACCACAAGAACCTTTCCACCATCATCGACCACGACCTTCTTGCCGAGCCCGGCCTTCACAGGACCCTCCTCGGCGACGGCGTAGGCTCTATCGCAGGCGCTTTCTTCGGCGGCTGCCCGAACACTACCTACGGCGAATCCATCGGCTGCGTGGCCATCACCGGCAACGCCTCGGTCTTCACGATCCTCACCACCGCCATTATCTGCATCGTTATCTCCTTCTTCGGCCCCTTCGTCACCTTCCTTTCCACCATCCCCTCCTGCGTCATGGGCGGAGTTTGCGTGACCCTTTACGGTTTCATCGCTGTCAGCGGTCTTAAGATGATCCAGAATGTCGACCTCGGCGAAAACAAGAACCTCTTCGTCGTAGCGGTCATCCTTATCTGCGGCATCGGCGGCATGTCCCTCAAGCTCGGTTCCGTCACCGTTACCGAGATCGCAGCCGCTCTCATCCTCGGCATCATCACCAACCTTGTTCTCAACAGAAAGAAAGCCTGAACGATTCATCTGACATAAACATCCGGCGGCCGTAAGGGATACCCTTACGGCCGCCGATTTTTCAATCATAGCTTGTTGTTATGAGCGTATATATTCCCGCTGAAAAAACTTGTTTTTATAAATCAAAGCATATTCGGAACAGGCTTTATCTCCGGCAGGTCGCCAAAGCCGTAAAACTCCTTCGCGTTCCCAAAGAGAAATCTGCTTTTGTCCGCGTCGGATATCTCAGGCGACTTGAGTATGAAATCAAAGCTCATCTTATAGGTGATCTCGACCATCGTCCTCGGGTAATCGCTTCCCCACATGAGCTTGTCGAACGAGCACACCTCAGCAGCTTCGAGTATAGCCCTGATCGCGGACGGGTACGGGTAGAATTCGCTGTTGAAAAGCCAGGTTATGCCGCCGCTTTCCACAAATACGTTTTTGTGTCTTGCAAGCTTTATCTGCTCAAGCCAGCCGTCGGTCGTGACCATTCCGAAATGGCCTATCGCGATCCTGAGGTCCGGAAGAGTCGTTATTATCTCTTCGAGCTCTTCTGTCTGAGACGCGCCTGACTCAAGCTCGATACAGACGAATTTCCCTTTTTTACATGCGTTATCGAAAACGTCGAAGTGTTTGAGCAGACCGGGCGTTTTCAGCTTGCAGGCGCATATCTTTATTCCGTCGAAGCCGTCGAGAACGTAGTCCTCGCCTTCGTCAAAAAAGGAGCAGATCTTAAACCTTTCGGGATACTTCT
>JAILDS010000040.1 GCA_024689165.1 Clostridia bacterium | reverse complement strand
AGGGGTCTGGTAGGAGATACTAATCGTCCCGACGTAATTGACGGCTATGTTCAAAGCCGCTCCGCCGACGGCGGTTCTGCCCTTTGCCGTGCGGCACCACCAGTAGCTCGCGCCGGTCGAGTGCACCCAGTGGCCCTGTATCCGCGCGTACGCGGTCGAAAAGGCGACCTTCGCGCCGTCCGGTTTTTCGGCGCGGGCGGAAAAACCATACCGCGGGTCCGTCACGTCCGAGTAAGACAGCAGGAACACCCGGTCGGTAGTGTCCGGTGCGTCAAACTTCGAGCTACCTTCGCTGAACGAAGAATTGTCCAGATCGGTCGGCTCGATGAGCCCGGCCTCATCGGCAGAGAACGCGGTGTCGATGAAGGTCGAGTTCAGCCAAGCCCGGATGCCGCTGGCGCTGTAATCCGTCGCGATGGTCCCGAAGGACGGGTCCTCGTAGAACTCCGAGGAATCGAACCCTTTTTTCGGCGTTTTTGAGTAGATAAGCGAGTTTATCGGCTGAGAGTCGAGTACAGGCTCGGCGAGCAGCAGGTTCTCTTCTTCAGACAGGACCAGCCAGCGTATCGGGTCAAAGCGGAAAAAATAGACTGTATCTTTTTCAAAAGAATAGCCCAGGACGCCGGACTGCCAGTTGTCTCTCCGGTCCATGTGACAGCAGTAAGAGCGGTATTCCTCGATCCTGACCGCCCGGTAGGTCTCCCCGTCGTAATCGACGTCGGCGTAATACATGCAGGGCGTCTGCGCGGCGGAGCCTATCGTGCCGTCGCCGCTGTAATATCCGTAGTCCTGCCAGTTCAGCTCGAGGGAGCCGAGCCGCCCGAGCAGCTCCCGGTCCTCCACGAGGGTCTGCGGGTAGGAACCGAAGTAAACGTACCGGCGCTGTGTTTTTTCGGCGGCGGCGGGCGCGGACATTGCTTTGACGGTCGCGGCGTGCCGGAGGACGACCGTTCCCGCGGCAGCGACCGAGAGGACAAGAACGGCGCAGACAATCAGCGGCAGCTTCCGCAGCAGCTTTTTTTTCATTTTCCGTCCGCCTCCTCCGTCACGCCCGGATAAGCTCCGGCGTTTTTGACGCGGGCTGCGCACCTGATGCCGCCCACGGTGTATGAGTAGCTGAACTGGCGGTCGACGCTTATCACCCTTTCGTCGATATTTACGCTCATGACGTCTGCGTAGTAATCGCCGGGAGTGCACAGCCACTCCCAGGAGTACAGCGAACCGTCGATCTCTTCGGTGGCGGCGCCGCGGCAGCGGGCATAGTCCGTTACCGGCGCGAGGCGGACCTCATCGCCGTGGGAGGTGTAATAGCCCTCCCAGAAATTGCCCGGCTCGGAGACGTCCCGCAGCGAAGGCAGGAATACCCTGTCGAGATACAGCGACAGGAGATTGTACCTGTCGGACTGCCCCGCAGCAGTGGCGGCGCGGTGAAAGGAGAGTGCGACCGACTTTTTTTCTTCCGGCGAAAAAGCCGTTTCGAAAAAAACGGAGTTGAGCCATTTCCTCACGGAGCTGGTCTTGTAGAGGTTGGCGGGGGTAAAGAGCCATTCGGACCCAGACAGCTCTTTTTCATAATCGACGGCGCCGTCGAAGTTTCTGTCCGTCCAGTAGATCGAGTTATTGAACGACGCAGCGTCGAGCACCTTTTCGGTGAGGCTGAAGCCCGAGCCGTAATCGTAGACCAGCCACGTTATGGGTTCGAAAAGGAAGAAGAAGACCTTGCCTGCGGAAAAGCCGTTGTCGTCCTGAAGGGATTCATCCGCCGTTGCGGGGGCGACGGAGTCCCTCGGACGGTACCGTTCTATCATGACGGCGCGGTATTTTTCTCCGCCGAGCTCCGTGTCGGCGTACTTCATGCAGTCCGTCCGCCGCTGGGTGCCGTAGAAGTCCGAGCCGGAATAACAGTCGTCGTAATAAGTCCAGTCGAGCGGGAGCGCGGAGAGCTCTCCGAGAAGCTCCGGGTCGGTCACCAGCGTTTGGGGGTAAGAGCCGAGCCGGATGCGTTTGAGGACATTTTCGCCGCCGATCCCGCCCGCATCGATGTATATCCCGGCAAACGCCGCTATCGGGGCGAGCGCTGCGCAGACGGCGAGCAGAACGCACAGGATCCTGCGGACCCTCCTGCGTTTCTGTTCAAGCCGGAGCTGCTGCCGGCGCCTTGTTTTTTTGCTTTTTGACTCAGCCATCCCTCATCCTTTTTTCTCTTCGGTCCCGTCGGCGGACAGACCGTATTTTTTCCTTATCCCGGGGTGCAGTACCAGGTCGAAGCCCATACGCGCGAAGTCCGTGCTTATCTCGTAAAGCGCTTTGACTGCGCAGACGAATCCCATGCGGGGCAGCCGCTTGGCGACGGTCAGGATCGACTTGATGAAAAGGTCGTAGCTGCGGCTCTCATGGTAATCCTTGCGGAATATCGCGGACATGAGGAAGAACGCCTGGATGACGTCGAGGTCCTTCTGAGGGATGTGTGAGAGCTGCTGCCTGTTCTTGAAGAAATCCATCGCCTTATAGTCGTTCAGCTTGTTGAATTGCGGGACGTCGGCTCCCTTCCTGATAAGCTCGCGGCCGGCCTCCGTCTTGGAGCCGAAGATATACCGCGTGAACGTGTTCTGCGTCGATTCGAGGGATTTCGCGAGGTTTATGGATTCCTTGACCTGGTCCTCGCTTTCGCCGGGGAACCCGATGATGAAGTTGGCTATGGAGATGAGCCCCACCCTGCTGCAGACGGCGAAGTCCGGCACGATCCGGTCGTAGGGTATGCCCTTTTTGACCTCTCTGAGGATCTCCCGGCTCCCGCTCTCGACGCCGTAGTCTATCCAGCGGCAGCCCGAATCGTACGCTCTTTTCAGCGCGGCCTCGCTGAGGCTGCCTATCCGCGTCTGGAAGCCCCAGTTGAAGTCGAGCCCCATGCCGTCGAACGCGTCGCAGACCTCGTAAAGCTCTTTGTCGTTGGGAAAAGCCAGCTCGTCGCCGAAATAAAAGCCGTTGGCGTCGTATTTCGTTATCAGCTCGGTGAGCTCTGAAATGAAGTCGTCAAGGCTCCTGCGGCGCCGGATGCTGCGGTGGCACAGTGGGTTGACACAGAAGGTGCAGCGCGCCGGGCAGCCCTTTGACAGATAGACGTAAAGGACGTGGCTGCTGCCGTACAGGTAGGTAAAATAATCGGGCAGCCCCTTCAGCAGGCCGAAGTCCAGCCTCGGCAGCTCCATGGGGTCCATGAATTCCCTCGGCGGTGTAACTACGATATCTCCGTCCTTTTTGTAGGCGATGCCTTTGACGTCGGCAAGGTCGCCCCCGGACTCGAGCGTGCGCAGCAGATCGAGCCACGTCGCCTCTCCCTCGCAGAAGCTGAGAACGTCCACGAGCCCTGTATCGAAAAAGTGCTTTATTTCGCCGACGTCTATGAAAGAACCGCCCCACACCACGGGGACGTTGTTCTTTTTGAAGACCTTCGAGATCCTTACTATGCCGTCTATCGCCTTTACCGACGGGAATGAAAGGCCGACTATGTCCGGCCGGAAATCCTCATAAACCTTCTTAGCGGATTCGCGGCGCACGGAAAAGTCGACTAACTTCACGTCGTAGCCGAAGCGTTCGAGATAAGACGCTATGGACAGTATCCCCAGCGGGAGCGAAACGGCGTGTATCAGGTCGGTGTGATACGGCATTATCAGCAGCACTTTCATTTCGCGAGCAACCTTAAACTTTCTTTTTGTATTTCAGCCGGTAGTCCCTTACCCAGTCCCTGCCGTAGCGGGAGAGGTAGAGAAGCAGGTGGTCGGTGTCCGTAAAGCCGAGGGACCAGAGGCAGTCCGCTGTCGAGGCGAGGAACCTGCGCTCGAAGTCCATGCGGTTCTTCTTGACCGTCTCCATAGTGGTGTTCTTGGCGTGGTAGCTGTAGGAGATGTGGAAATCGCCGTTCGAGGTGAAGTCGGTGATCCCGACCTCCTCGGTCTCGTCCTTGAGGATGGCGTTCTTTTTGAGAACGAAATTCGACGGCGTGCAGGAGTTTATCAGCTCCCTGTTCTCGATGACGTCGAGGGTCTGTTTCAGCTCCTCAGGCGTCTCGGTCGGATAGCCCAGCAGGAACGTACACTGGGTCCAGATGCCTATGTCCACGCAGTCCGCGAGTATCCTATCGCGCACCGCGGGGACGATGCCCTTGTTCATCAGCTTAAGCAGGCGTTCCGACGCCGCCTCGTACCCCCAGGAGAAGAATTTCGCCCCCGCGTCGAACAGGTTTTCGAGCACCGGGCGCGTAAAACCGGCGTCGAACCGCGCGAAGGAGTAGAAGTTTATCTTCAGCCCCCGGCGGCGCAGCTCGTTCGCCAGACGGTCGTAATACTTCGGCGGTACCGCCTCGTCGACAAAAATGAAGTTTTTCGCGCCGTATTTTTCGACGATCTCGCCGACCTCGTCGGCGGCGTGGGCAACGCTTTTGATGTCGAATTTCTGCTGACCGGTGTAGAAGTCGCAGAACGCGCACTTGCTCCAGTAGCAGCCCTTGCCGAGCTGGACCGGGAAGACCGTCTCCGGCGAAAAGTACTGCGAAAGATCGAAGCAGGAAAAATCCGGCGTGTGCAGTGAGTCCATTTTCAGCAGTGGCGCGGTCTCGTTGGTCACGATCTCTCCGCCGTTGTTCCATACGAGGGAATGGACCTGTTCGACCGCGAGGCTGCCCTCAACGTGGCGGCAGAGCTCGACAGCCGCCGTTTCGCCGTCGCCGACGGTGATGAAATCGCAGAAAAGGTCGAAGAACTCGGGCTTTTTTACGTCGTTGATTATCTTGTAGATGTAGTTGCCGCCGAGAGATATCTTTTTGTCCGTCCTTGTTTTCAGCATATGCGCCAGCGTCAGGGCGGGGATGAGCTGGCTGAGGTCGGCTACGGATATCCCGACGAGGTCGACGCCCTCAAGGGGGATATCGTCGAATTTATGCTCGAAATACGGCAGGAACATGTTCTGCGTCGGGTCAAAGCACTGCGTCTTCACGTCCTCGAAGCTCCAGCTCATCACGGGGTTCGCGATGAAGTTGTCGATCATTATCCTCGAGGGGGCGTACGGCAGCGAGAGGACCTTCAGCGCGTCGTTGATGGTGTCCTTCGCGCGGAAGTGCGCCTCCGGGTCGTAGAACCTGACGGGATCTTTCAGCACGGCGACCGCGTCCTCCACGGCGTCGGCGACAGTTTCTGCGAGCCCCGGGTTTTTTTCAAAAAACTCGCGGATGGCCTTGTGCCGCAGGAACATGGTTTTCAGGCTTTTCGGGTACAGGTCAGGGTTTATCACAGCCCCGGCGGCCGGAGCGTATTCGGCGAGAGCGCCGTCGAGAAGCGGGAG